>CAYNQQ010000038.1:0-7649 GCA_964399385.1 uncultured Candidatus Bathyarchaeia archaeon
TGAGGGATGAGGACCTGGTCCCCTACTCCTACGGCGATATGGTGGCCAGGGAGGCAGTTGGCGTGAGGGTCCTATGGGCCCCCTGGAGGATGGCCTACATAACGAGGGCCCGCGAGGCGAGGGGCTGCCTCCTCTGCAGGCTCCACGAGGAGGGGAAGGACGAGGAGAACAAGATAATCTACAGGAGCCGCACGTGCTTCGTCGTGCTGAACATATACCCGTATAACACGGGCCACGTCATGGTGGCCCCTTACAGGCACGTGGCCTACCCCACGGAACTCACGGACGAGGAGATGATGGATCTCTGGAGGACCGTCAACCTCGCCATAAGAGCCATAGAGCTGGCCTACGGGCCCCACGGCTTCAACATAGGCATAAACCTCGGCCGGGTGGCCGGGGCCGGGGTAGAGGACCACCTCCACGTCCACGTCGTCCCGAGGTGGCTGGGGGATACGAACTTCATGCCCGTCCTGGCGAGCACCAAGGTCATATCGCAGCACATAGACGAGATGTACGAGGCCCTTAGGAAGGCCTTCTCGGAGCTCGCGGCCACGTCAGCTAAATAAGGGCCGGGATGTGATACTGGCCGGGTGAGGGGCTTGGGCCTGATGGAAAAGCTTAGGGAATACGCTTCCCTGGTAGATAAGGCCATAGAACGCTACATACCGCGCGTCTTCGACGAGGGCTTCGTGAGGTGGGCCTGCGGGGAGCCGAGGTACGCTTACGATACGGAGGCCCTGACGGAATCCATAGCCAGGCCCTTCTGGGACCTGCTCGATAGAGGAGGGAAGCGCTGGAGGCCCTTCCTCATGCTGGTGGTATATGAGGCCATATCCGGCCGCGATGCGAGGGAAATCCTGGATTTCGCTATAATACCCGAGGTGATACACAACGGGACCCTCATAGTAGATGATGTCGAGGACGATAGCGAACTCAGGCGCGGGAAGCCCTGTATCCACCGCATCTACGGAACCGATATAGCCATAAACACCGGGAACACCATGTACTACCTGCCCCTCATGCTCGTCTTGCGCTCTGAGGAGCTGGGCGAGGAGGTGAAGAACAGGATATACGAGATGTACATCCAGGAGATGGTCAGGCTGAGCTTCGGCCAGGCCATGGATATAGCCTGGCACAGGGGCATAAGAGGGGCCGAGGTGACGGAGGAGCAGTACCTGCAGATGTGCGCCTACAAGACGGGGACCCTGGCCCGCCTGGCGGCCAAGCTCGGGGCCATCCTGGCAGGGGCCGAGGAATGGCAGGTGGAGAGCATGGGGCGTTTCGCCGAGGCCATCGGGGTGGCCTTCCAGATACAGGACGACATCCTGAACATAGCTGGGGACCCCGAGAAATACGGCAAGGAATGGGGAGGCGATATAACGGAGGGCAAGAGGACCCTCATGGTCATATACACGCTCAGGAGGGCCAGCGAGGCCGATAGGAAAAGGCTCCTCGAGATACTGGACATGCACACCAGGGACCTCGAGCTCATAAAGGAGGCCGTGGGCATAATGAGGAAGTACGGGGCCATAGATTACGCCCGGAGGGTGGCCGAGGAAATGGTCAGGGATGCCTGGTCGGAGGTCGATAAATGGCTAAGGCCCTCGGAGGCCAAGGAGACGCTCAGGGAGCTCGCGATGTTCCTGGTCGAGAGGGAGTTCTGAAGCGCCTCCTCGGTTTCTTCACCTTCCTCGTCTCGACTATCTCCTCGCGCTCGAAGAGCTTCGCGCCCACCAGCAGGGCGCCGACCGACCAGGCCAGCATGTAAGCGGCGTTGAACAGCACGGCGCTCAGGGGGGCCCCGTATATCAGGGCGTTGTTTATCATCAGGACCCCGTGGCTGAACGGCACTGCCAGTATGACGGCCCTCACGGCGAGCGGGAGCTCGTCGAAGCGGGTGAAAGCCGTCCCGGAAATGAGCATTATGGGGAGCATGAAGAGGGCCGAGTAATAGGTCTCCGCGTCCTTGACCGATCTCGCGAAACAGGAGATCACTATGCCTATGGACATGGAGAGGATGAGCGTCAGGACCGCCGCCGTTATGACCACGAGCGCCTCCCTGAGCGTCAGGGCGGGGCTCACGAGCTCCTCTATCATGCCAGCCGTCGCCCAGGCCACCAGGCCGTTGTATATGGCGAGCCCCACCACGCTTGAGCCCATGTAGAGAGCTGCCGAGAAACCGGCGGCGAGGAGCTTCCCGAGCAGGATGGAGCGCCTCCCCACGGGCGTCACCAGCAGGACCTCCAGGGTCTTCCGCTCCCTCTCGCCCGCGAAGCTGGATGTCACGGTGGGCATGGGCCCCCAGAGGGCCGACATCACGAGCATGAGGGAGAGCATGACGAGCGTGAAGGGCATCTTCCTTATGGGCGTCTGGACGGCATCCACCTTCTTCTCGGCCACGGCCCTGTTAAGCACGGATACTATGGCGTGGGCCAGGGCCGAGGCCCTCTGGCTCGTCATATCCACCCACACGCCTATCCTGGCCGTGCCGTTCGAGATGAGGCAGCTCGTGAAGTTGGACGGCACCCAGATGAAGAGCACGGTCGACCCCTCCCTGACGAGCTTCATGCCCTCCTCGTAGGATACCTCGTGGACGACGGCATTCATATTGGAGGCCACGGTGTAGACGATCTCCCTGGCCAGCTCGCCGTAGGGGCCCTCATCATCGACCGCGAGGTGCACGTCCATGGGCGTGGCAAGGGGTCCCCCGGGCGCCATGGAGCCGAAGATGAAGGCGTGCATGAGGCCCACGCCCATCCACATGAGCACCGGTACGACTATCAGGGTGAAGAGGGCCTTCCTCGACCTGAGCTGCTCTTTTATCTCCTTGCCGGCTACTACGGCCCAGGCCCTCATCACGGCTCGCCCTCCACGAGCTTTATGAAGACCTCCTCGAGCCCTTTCTCCTGGAATTTCTCCTCGAGCTCCCTCAGCGTCCCGAGGGCGAGGAGGCGCCCCTTATCTATTATCGCTACCCTATCGCAGGTCCTCTCGGCATCCTCGAGGTCGTTCGTGGTCAGTATGACCGTCCTCCCTCCCTCCGCCAGGCGTCTGACCAGCCTCCTTATCCTCCTCACGGCGAAGACATCGAGGCCCATCATGGGCTCGTCCAGTATGACGAGCCTCGGGTCGTGGATTATGGCCCTCGCCACCATCAGGCGCCTCTTCATCCCCCCGCTGTACTCGCCAGCACGGTCATCGGCCCTGTCCTTGAGGCCGACGAGCTCGAGGACCTCGTCCACCCGCCTGGCCAGCTCCTCGCCCTCGAGGCCGTAGAGGCGTCCGAAGTACTCCAGGTTCTCCCGGCCCGTGAGGCTCTCATATACGTCGCTCTCCTGGGGCAGGAGACCTATGTACCTCCTGGCCTTCAGGGCCTCCCTGGGCATTTCATAGCCCAGGACCACCACCCGGCCTGAGGTGGGCTTGAGGAGCCCGCAGATCATGCGGACGGTGGTCGTCTTGCCAGCGCCATTTGGGCCCAGAAGACCGAAGACCTCGCCCTCGCGTATCTCGAGCGTGAGGTGATCCACGGCCACCACGGGCCCGAAGTGCTTAGATACGTCGTACAGGCCCACGGCCAACCCCATATCATTAGTCCCTCCCGCTCCTCTCGTGCCCTTTGGTCTTTAAGGTTTAAATTCCCTTCCAGACCATTAGGCCGGGAGCTGGCGGTATTGAAGACGGAGGTAAGGAGGCTGAGGAAGGTAGAGCCGAGGGCGCCTGTCCTCGTGGAGGGCCTACCAGGCATGGCGTTCGTGGGCAGGCTGGCCGTCGGCTATCTCGTAGAAGCCCTCAAGGCCGAGAAGATAGCGGAGCTCTACTCGCCGCATTTCCCCTACTACATCATAGTGGATGCCGAGGGCAGGATAAGGCTCCCGAAGGGCGAGTTCTACTACTGGCGTAACCCCGACGATGGCCCCGACCTCGTGATGTTGGTGGGGGACAGCCAGGCCCAGACGAACGAGGGCCAGTATGAGGTCGCGTCCTGTGTCCTGGATTTCGCCAGGGAGCTCGGCGTTAGGACCATCATAACCGTCGGGGGCTACAGGTCCTTCGAGGACCGCTCACGCGTGATTTGCGCCTCCACCAGCAGGAAGCTGCTCGTTAAAGCCATAGAGGCCGGGGCCGTGATAAGCCCGGAGGGGAGCCCCATAGTGGGCATAGCGGGCCTCCTCCTCGGCCTCACCAGCTTCACGGAGATGGAGGCCCTCTGCCTCCTCGGCGAGACGAGAGGCCATCTGCCGGACCCGAGGGCCGCCAAGAACGTCCTCAGGGTGCTATCGAAGCTCCTGGGCATAGAGGTGGACCTGGCCGGCCTCGATAAGAGCATAAAGGAGGCCGCCAGGATAGAGGAGATGATATCGAGAATAGATATCTCGGGCCTGCTCGAGGGCGGGCCAGCCGAGGGGCCCGGCTACATAGTCTAAATCCCGCCCTCAGCCTCATATATTATCTCGAAGACCGCGACCTTCGCGTAGATGTTGCCCGTCGGCCCCTCCCCGAGCCTTGATATGTAGAGGAGCTTGAAGTGCTTCAGGGGCACGATGACCCTCTCCGTCACGTTGGCCTTCACCCAATCCACCAGCTTGTATATGAGGGTCCTCTTGCCCTCTTCCGTCCAGGCTCCGCGCTCGTCCCAGTAGGTGCTCTCGTTGAAGCCGGCGATACGGCACATCCAGTGGGCCTTGTTCTCATCGCCGTAACCGGCGTCGCGCCCGAAGCGGTCGAAGGTGACGAACACGACCAAATGGGTCGGCCTGTGGAGCTCCTCGTCCAGTATCCTTATGGCCTCCGTCTCGTTGGAGAGGAACATGGTGGCTATGGTCTTTATCTGGGTCATGTTCGTGGTGCCGTTGTCGGCCAGCGTGGTGCGGTTCGCTATCACACGAATCCAGTACCCGTAGTCCCACCAGCAGACTATGACCGCGTCCTCCGGCAGGTTCTCCCTCATCCAGTTCAGGGCGTCTATCCAGTCCTGGCACTCGACCCTAAGCGGGAGGCTGGCCGATGCTATGGTGACGGGCGAGTCGGCCACCTTTATGGCCCCCGAGATGGAGAGGAGCGTTATCAGGAACATGACGGGGAGTCCGAAGCCCGCCAGGCCTTTGCCCGCGTGCTCCTTCTTCCTGATGAAGGCCTCCTCGGCCTCCTCCATGACCTTTACCATGGGTCTCGCCAGCTTATCGAGGGCCAGGGCCCAGAGGACGGAGGCCGGTATGGACATGAGTATGGCGAGCCTGACGAGGGATGCCGCAGCGTATATGGACGTAAAGCCTAAGATGGCTATGCACACGTTCTTGTCCGTGGGCTCCCTTATGGCGAAGTAGAGGCCGGCGAGCATGAAGACGAGGCCTCCCCCGAACTCGTAGAACAGTATGGCCCAGGTGGATGGCCTGTGCTCGGCCACGGATTGGAAGAGCTGGAGCTCCTTCCTGGCCATGGGGTTGAGAACCGATATGAATTTCCTGGAGGGCAGCTTAACCAGGCCGTAGTGGTAGGCCAGGTAGGCCGCAACCCCCAATAGGGCCGCCGCCACCGCGACGGTCAGTATCTTGTCCCTGGGCTTCTCCATGTGCCTCGTCAGCTCAGCCAGGGCCAGCACTATTATGGCCAAGAGGGCAGAGGCCGTCGTGGCCTCGAGCAGGAACTTGACCCCGAGCCTGGGCACGTTCACGGCTATGAAGAGGGCCAGGCCGAAGGAGATGGAGTAGGCGGACAGCAGCCTCGGCCTGTAGCGCCTGAGGAGCACGAGCAGCACGGCCAGGGCGGATGCCACGGCTATCGGGTACCTCGAGGCGCCCCAGGAGGCGCAGAGGCAGCCGAGCGATAGGCCGGCCAGCACGGAGTAGGCCAGGTGGGCTGCCTCGGAGCGTTCCTCATCTATGGCCCTCAGGAGGAAGGTGAAGTAGAGGACTATGCAGAAGATGCCTATGGTCTCGTCATCACAGAACCCGAGGGCCGTCCTCTCTATGTGGGCCGAGCTGACGGCCAGGAGGAAGGCGGACAGGAGGCCCACCTTGGGCCCCCCGACCTCGCGGCCGAGGTAATACATGGCGAGGCAGGTCAGCGTCCCCATGAGGACCGGGAAGAAGACGCAGACCTGGTAGAGCGTCACGGGGACCCCGAGGGCCCTGAGGAAGAGGTAGAGGGCTGCCGTGGCGAAGGGCACGCCGGGATAGGTCGTCTTGGCCACATCGCGGCCCCACGGATACCAGACTTTATCGTCATGCCATGTGAAGAAGGAGGCGAAGCCGTGATTTACTACGTGCCTCGCCACGTGGTAATGCCAGTAGGGGTCGAACTCGCTCAGGTAGGCACCCCATCTTATCGGCAGGAGCCTTATCCCGGCCGCTATGACGGCCACGAGGGCCAGAACCGTGCCCCTGAGCAGGCTCTCGTGCGAGGTGCTGAACCTCAGCGAGGATAGGGCCGATTTAACAGCCTCGCCCGCCCTCCCGAGCGCCCTCTTAACAGCCCTTTTGTCCAGAGCGGGCAAGCTCCTTCCTCCGTCCTTACGGCAGGAGGACCGTTTTTAACCTTAACCTGCACTTCCCGCCGGTGGCACGGTTGGTGCTCGTATCGCCGGACCTGATAGAGGCAGAACTCGAGGGAGAGCCCAGGCTTAGGGAGGCATACGAGGTGCTCGAGGCGGACCCGGAGGTCAGGGCCTACCTAAGGATGGCGAACGTCATGGCCGTGAAACGCATGATGTACAACGACCACGGGCAGGTCCACGCCCGCATAACCGCCGGGAGCGCCCTCCACATATTATCCATCCTGCTGGAGGAGGGCATAACCCCTACCTCCGTCAGGGACGGCGTCTGCGGTCTCGAGGACGCCAAGCTGATAGTGATGATGGGGGCCTATCTGCACGACATAGGGAACGCCATCCACAGGGAGCTCCACCACCTCCACGGCTGCTACCTAGCCGCGAGGGTGCTGGATAGGCTGCTGCCGGCCTTCTACCCGGACGTGGAACTCAGGACCCAGGTCAAGCAGGAGGTGCTTCACTGCATATTCTCGCACGACGAGGGCGTGCCCTGCCTGAGCGTCGAGACCGGCGTGGTCAAGGTGGCCGATGGGACCGATATGGCCGAGGGGAGGGCGAGGATACCCTACCGGAAGGGGAAGGTCGATATACACTCCCTCTCGGCCCTGGCCATAAGGAGCGTGGAGATAGAGAGAGGCCAGAGGAGGCCAGTCAGGATAACGGTGCGCATGGACAACCCTGCCGGCATCTTCCAGGTGGAGGAGACCCTCTGCAGGAAGATCGCGACCAGCGGGATAGACGACCTCGTCGAGGTCTACGTCTTCGAGGACAGCAGGCTCCTCAAGGTCATAAGGATGTGAGCTACTCGCCCACCACCCTCGAGGGCACGCATATCACGTGGTCCCCGGACCTCCTCAGGAAGCGCGGGCACCTCGCGCACTCGCTCACGAGAACCACATTCCCATCCTCGGGGCAGACGAGGACCTCTATGCTCAGGACGCGGTACCTCGGGGGCTCGGGCTCCTTCCCGAAGGCCCTCATGAAGTCCGAGAGCGGGAGAGCGGGCATCATGGGGTCCTCGACATCGACCACTATCTGCAGCTTCCTTATGGGCGTCATCCTCGGCATCTCAAGCGGGTATCTCATCCTGGCCCCTCCT
>CAYNQQ010000039.1:0-7649 GCA_964399385.1 uncultured Candidatus Bathyarchaeia archaeon
TGGCCTTCTCCTCGAACGTATTTATGCCCCCGACGTGGATGACGGCATCGAAAACACCATCCCTGAAGGGTAGGAAAGAGGCGTTCGCCCTCTGGAACTCCACATTAGACCATTTCTTCCTCCTGGCGTCCCTGACGGCATAATAGAGCATGGACCTCGATATGTCTATGCTCACCACGAGCCCCTCAGGCCCCACCAGCTCCCTCAAGAAGGGCACGTTCCTGCCCGTCCCCGTCCCGACGTCCAAGACGCGGTCCCCCGGCCTGAGGCGGAGCCTCCTGGCCCAGTCTGACCTGGCCGCCCTCTCCCTCCCCAGCGAGAGGACCGGGAGGACGATGTGCATGAGCATGTAGTAGCCCCTGGCCATCCTGTCGTACTCCTCCATCCACCTCAGGTCCTCGCCGTAGAGGAGCTCGCCGGGCAGGAAGTCCGGGACGCCCCCTATTATCGGGTAGACTCGGCCACACCTTCTGCAGGTGAGGAGGCCGCTTAGGACCTCGGGCCCCCTCTCCTCCATAGCCCTCAGGTCCAGCTCGCCGTGGCACATGGGACAGCACAACAGCTCGAGGAGGGCCTTCTTCATACTGCTCCACCACCGTGTTAGGAATTTATAACCCTCGCGCCCCAGACGGCTGAAGGCGGTGGATACGTTGGCCGAGGTAAGGGTGAGGAACTTCAGGGTAGAAGGGCTGATCGTGAAGCCGAACTGGAAGACGAAGTTCAAGAAGGAGGTAAGAGCCGTTAGGCCGGAGGATGCTGTCGAGAAAGTCCTCATGGATATAGGGAGCAAGCACAGGGTCAAGAGGTGCCACATAAGGATACTGAAGGTCATCGAGGTAGCGCCCGAGGAGCTCGAGGACCCCGTGCTGAGGAAGATAGCCCTGGGGGAGGTATGATTGTCCGAGAGAAGGGCCCGGGCCGAGGAGGAGCTCTCAAGGCTGGTATCCGAGGCGAGGATGCTCGAGGGCATATCTGATTCCCTGAGGGACCTGATCGGCAGGGTCCAGGCCTACTTGGCCGAGCTCAGGGCGGCTGGCCTCGCCCTCGAGAACATAGCCGGCAGGGAGGGGCTTGAGATACTGGTCCCGATTGGGGCGGGCTCCTTGGTGAAGGCCTCTCTGAAGGAAGCCGATAAGGTCATAGTGAGTCTCGGGGCCGATGTGTCCGTGGAGGTGGACGTGGATAAGGCGAAGGAGATAATAGAGAACAGGCTGGCGGAGGCCCAGAAGGCTCTAAACGATTACCTGGCCCGCCTCAGGGAGGTGGAGCGGGCTCTGGCCTCCTACAGGGAGAGGATAAGGAGCCTCCTGGAGGAAAGGGGGCTTGCTGGAAGGGCTGAGGAAGGCGTTAGGTAAGTTCGTGGAGAAGATAACGACGGTGGAGCTCAACCCCAAGAACATAGGGCCCATCCTGGAGGAACTCAAGATAAGGCTCTTGGAGAACGACGTGGCCCTCGATGTCGCCGATGAGATATGTCAGAGCCTCCTGGAGGAGCTGACGGGGACACGTGTCAAGAGGACGGGCGATAAGAAGAGCTTCGTCGAGGAAGCCCTTAGGAGGTCCGTCCTCAGGACCTTATCGCGGGGAGGGAGCCTGGACCTCTTGGAGTTGGTCAGGGCCAGGAGGGAGGAGGGCGAGCCCTTCGTCGTGCTGTTCGTGGGCTTCAACGGCACCGGCAAGACGACCACGATAGCCAAGATAGCCAAGCTCCTGAGGGATAAGGGCTTCAGGGTCGTCCTGGCGTGCAGCGATACCTTCAGGGCCGGGGCCATAGAGCAGCTCGAGGAGCACGGCCGCAGGCTCGGCATCAGGGTCCTCAAGCACAGGTATGGGGCGGACCCGGCGGCCGTGGCCTACGACGCGGTGGCCCACGCCCGGGCCAGGGGCATAGACGTGGTCCTGATAGACACGGCTGGCCGGGCTCAGACCAACAAGAACCTCATGGACGAGCTCGCCAAGATCAAGCGCGTCATAGAGCCCGACCTGACAATCCTGGTGGTGGATGCCCTGACGGGCAATGACGCGCTCGTCCAGGCCGAGATGTTCGATGGGGCCGTCGGGGTCGACGCCGTGGTCCTCACGAAGGTGGATGCTGATGTGAGAGGAGGGGCTGCCCTCAGCATAACGCATGCCATAGGGAAGCCCATAATCTTCATAGGGACGGGGCAGGGCTACGACGATCTGAGCAGGTTCGACCCTGAGGAGTTCGCGGATATGATAGTGGGTTCTTGAGGGAAAGGCCCGCCGGATGTGGGTCCATCACGGCAAACCTTATAAAATGGGAGGTCATTTCCATGCGGTAGGCGGGGCCGTGCCTAAGTTGTCTGGGCCGAGGCCCTGTGACCCGACCTGTAAGTTCTTCAGGTGTGCTCAGAGGGCGCTGGTGATAATAGGGGGCAAGCCCTGGTGCCGCCTGGCCAACGATGTCTGTGATGTAGCGAGGTGCGGCTACGCCATCTGCGTCAGGAGGAGGCTCCTCCCCGGCGGCATATGTGGCGAGACCGTCAAGCGCAGGACGAGCGAGGTAGGGCCCGAGTCCGTGGAAGCCATAAAGGTCAGCCCGAGGATACTGAAGAAGCTCGGCGAGGATGAGATAGTGTATTGAGGCTAAAGTCTGACGAGGGGGATGATGCATAGCTCGTCCCCTTCGCTTAGCCTGGTCTCCAGCCCGCCGAGGACGTCCACGTCCCTTCCGTTCAGGAGGAGGAGGAAATTGGTCCTCGGGTCCCCCGTATCCGTATTGAACAGCACGGAGAGGGAGGGCCTCAGCGAGCAGAGGGCCCTTAGGGCCTCGAGCAGGGTGGCCCCCTCCCGGACGTCCAGCACGAGCTTCTCGCCCCCGGCCAGCCGGGCCAGGGGGCCCTCGAGCACCACCCTAACCCTCATGGCTCTACCACGTAGACCTCCTCCTCGTACCTCCGGTCCTCTATCAGGAGCCCCGGCGGGAGCCTCTTGACCTTCTTCCTCGAGAACCGCTTCTTAAGCTCCTCCTCAACGACCTCCTTGGGCCTGGTGTCCCTCAAGGCCTCGAGCGGGATGTTGAGGAAGAGGGGTCTCGCGGGTATGACGTGTCTCGTGGCCTTGTGCGGGAACACACGGCCGGACCTGGCGGCCCTGATCACGTCATCCTTCTCTATCCTCGGCGTCATCAGGACCATGGCCACCCGGCCCGATGAGAGCTTGCTCAGGGCATCCTCCTCGGTATCAAATCCCACCTCGAAGCCTCTTGACGTGAGGAAGCCCTCTACCCTCTTGACGAGCCCCCAGGCCTCCTCCTTGTGCTCGAATTCCGCGAGCACCTTGAGGTAGGTTTTCCCGTCCGTCAGGGCGAGGGCGGTAGGCGGCCTCCCGACCTCATGGGGCTCGACCCTACCGCACTCCTCCAGCCTCAGGCCGAGCTCCTCCTCGAGCCCGCGGCCGAGCTCCCTCAGGCCCTGGGGCCCCCTGAGGGTCCTATACCAGCACCCGACGGTTATCCTCGGGTCCCGGTACCTGACCAGGCAGGCCGGGACCCTTCTGCACCCGAGGGCCCTCAGGGCTTCTATCCTGTGGCTCCCGTCTATGACGACCATGGTCTCCTCATCCACTATGACCGGGTGCTTCAGGTAGCCATCCCTTTCTATCTCGGCCGCCAACTCCTCGAGGAACTCCGGTATCAGTTCCTCGTGATGCCTCAGCTCATCTATATCGACCAGCACTATCCTGAGCTCGAGAGGCCCCCTTATGACCAGGATGGGCGAGTTATCGCTCACCTCCACCCTCCCCGAGGACTATCCTCACCACCTCATCGGCGAGGGCCACCAGCCTCCTCGCTATCGCATAGGCTTTCCTACGGCTATCGGCTTCCGCCACGGCTTGGACGGCCCTCTCGACGGCCACCAGGAGCTCCGATATCTTGTCGGGGGGCTCCCTGCCCTCAACCATGAGGTCGAAGACCAGGGATTCTATCGATCTCACGTCCCCGAGGCAGTGGTATATGCTCGCCTGGGCTTTCCTGGCAGCCTCGAGGCAGAAGAGCTTGGAGAACCCCTGCTCCTCCTCGGCCAACTTAAGTTCTGTTTTGGCCTCCCTCAGACACCTGAGGGCCCAGGCCCTGTTCACCAAGCCCAGGAGGTCCATATCCAGGCATCCTGGGGCCGGCATATTTTAAGCCTAACCCTAAGATTCCTCCTCCGGCCTGATGAGGCCCCTGGCTATGAGGTGGGTTATATAGCCGGCCACCTTGTTCCTCATGCGCTTCGATAGGCCAGCTACGAGGAGGTCGACCATCCTCTTGTTGTGCTCGTAATCCGTGGTGAACTTGTCCGGGTAGGTGTAGACGAGTTCCTCCGCCAGCCTCTTCACGAGCTTGGTCCTCACCTTGCCCAAGCCAGGGGCACCGACAGGCCCCTCCGGGAGGGCCTTTTATCTCTTTCGCCCCACGGGGAGGCGCCCGCTCCCCCATGGCTTGGCCAGCCACCATCCGCACCCGGCCTACCATACCGCCATTTGCCGACCTCATGGTGGGGAGAAGAACGGCCTACCATTCAGGATGGCAGCTCATAAGAAGACCCATAGAGCTCTATGTGCTGGGTATATGTGTGAATAATTCGGGAATGGAGAGCCACGACCAAAAAAGTTAAATACCCTTCCCTGCACACTTCCAGATGGCGAGGTGCGGCGGAATGCCCAGGGCTGAGTTCTCAAGGGCTGCTGCCTGGAGGATCTGCAAGCGTGCAGGTGCCGAGAGGGTCAGCCACGCTGCTGCCCGGAGGCTCGCCGAGATACTGGAGCAGGTGGGCCTCAAAATAGCCAAGGAAGCCCTCGATTATGCCCAGCACGCCGGCCGCAAGACCGTTAAGGAAGAGGACATAGTCATAGCGGCCAAGAAGCTGGTCGGCCTGCCCTAAATCAGCCGGGCGCTGCGGCCTCAACTCCCCCTGTTTTTGTCCCTCCCCTGTTTGTGGTATCTACAGGCCCCTCTGGAGAGATGTCTGGCCAATATTCTCCCGGCCGTGGTGAGAACGCAGACCCTCCTCCTGTTCTCTTTCCTGACGGTTATCAGGCCGAACTCCCTCAGCCTGGCCATGTTCCATTTCACTGTCGAGAGCGGTATGCCCCTCTCGGCCGATATGGCCCTGGCGAGGCCCGTCATGGTCAGGCCCTGCCCCTCCCTCCTCCCGGCCTCCATCAGGATGAGCTTCTGGAGGGGGGTGAGCTTCGCCTCGGCCATCCGCACGAACATGGAGCGCCAGTAGCAGGTCCTGCAGGCCAGCACCGGCTTGAGCAGGGTCCTAATCAGGGAGGAGAGGCGATACCCTCATGGCCCTCCTACCGTCCCGTTCTCGTCCGTCATGTCCTATAAGGATTGCGCCAGCAAGGTGGGCAGCTCATCACGGGGCCCCTCAGGCCGATGGCCCTCAGGACCCCACGGCGGCTTCACGGCCTGTAGCCCGCCCGACCGGCCCCCCATCACGGGCGGGAGCCCACCGGGGCCCTCCGGGGGCGTGGGAAGGCGGGCGCTAAGGCTCGTGTATCGGGCCGCGCGGCCCGAGATAAACCTTGCCCTTAGGCCTGAAAAGCCCGACATCACAGCGGATAGCAGAGCGAGGGACAGGAGCAGCACGAGGAATGGACGAGTACCCAGCCTTACCTCCTCCTCGGCAGGCGAGGGAGCCCCTACTCAGGCTTAAAAAGTTGCGATTCATCCAGGCCATTCAGGCCAGGACGTCCACTACCACCATCTTCTCATCGACGACCACGCTGATGTAATCGCCGATATGCTTGGCCAGGAGGATTCGGACGTCCTCCGGCTCGAGGAGCTCCACCTTGGCGAGGACGCTGACCACCGTCCCGTTATCGAGCTTGATATCGAGCCATATCCTCGTGTTGCCCTCCTCCACGTACTCGTACTTGCCGACGAGGGTCCCGTTCAACGTGGTGTAGCGCCTCGCCTCCTTCCCTATCTGGGCGTAGGTGGCCAGGATGGCCTCCCTCAGGCCACCGACCTCGGCGCAGCTCGTCCTGAAGCAACGCCTGTCGGTGGCCCTGACGAGCGCGAAGTAGGCTGGCACGTAGTGGCCGCCGCTGTAGATGAATATCGGGATGTGGTAGTAGAGCTGGTCGCCTATCCGGTACAGGAGGGCCAGCGGGGTAGAGTAATGGCCAGACGGCAGGGCCGGCAGGCCAGCCTTGGCCACCCTCTTGGCCTCCGAGGGCGATATGAGGGCCAGGTGGTTCAGGCTATACAGGTAGACGCCGTCCCTACGGGCTATTATGACGAACTCCAATAGGCTCGGGTTGCGCTTGTTCTGGAAGAGGTAGACACCCACGAGTTCGCCGCCCGGCCACATCTGGTATCGGAGCCCCTCGGGCTCGGCTGGCTCGGCCGAGCGATCCGAGTAGTAGGGCAGGCCGTTCCAGTAATTAAGGTCGTTATCGGCCGTCCAGCGGAACTCCCCGAAGGCAGCGCCCATGGTCTCGAGCCATCTCTCGTCCCAGCGCTGTATCACCCAGTCGGGCGCCTCCTCGGGCCTGTAGGAGGCCAGGAGGGCGCCCGTCTGTGGGTCCCAGATGTGCACCATGGGGTCCTCGAGCGGGCCGAAGGGCACCTGGTAGTAGCTGGTCGTGACGTAGACGAGCTTCTTGTGCTCCGGGCTCCAGGTCAGGTAGGCTCGGCTGAAAGTGCGGGTGGGGTAGAGGTCCTGGGCCCTCACGCGGATGTCCTTGCGGAACCAGAGGCCCTCGCCGTATTCGGCCTCGAGGGGTATGACCTTTGCTTCCTCGCCCGTGGCGTCCGTGACGGGGACTATTATGACCTCCTTAAGCCTGTTGCTCGACCCTATCAGGAGGGAGCCGAACACGGGAGGCTCGCTCACGGTCGCGATCCAGCAGAGCTGGCCGTTGTAGAGGCCGAGGTGGACGCTCGTCACGATGGAGGCAGCGCTCGTCTTCTTCATCTCCGCTATGGAGCGTGCTATGCCGCTCGTCGTCACCCTGAGCTGCTCCGGGTCTATCTCGGGGAAGAGGCTCGGGTCGCCTACCTCCATGGCCGTGAAGACCTCCTTCATGCGGGCGGCCCTCGAGTAATCCACCGTCCTGTCGACGAGGGGCAGGCCCACGGGCGTGATGACCACGAGCAAGACCACCACGGAGGCCAGCACGGCCTTCTTCACGGCGCTTTTTATGGCCCCTCTCCCGGTCCTCCTGAGGGCCTCCAAGAGGCCAGCGGCTCTTGTCCTCGCCAAGAGGTTGGCAGCCCCCTTCGCGAGGAGCGCTATCACGGCGAAAACCACCAGCCTAACCGGCACGAGGCGGAGGAGGTATATGTGGGCCGGTACCATCAGTGTCCGGCAGCCGTGAACGTAACCGGCCACCAAGAGGAAGCCCATCAGGCCCAGCCAGAGGGGGGCGGGGAGCCCGAAGTCCGGCGCCGATTTCCTGATCTGCCCGACAGCGTACCTGAGGTCGGCCAGCACGCTCACCCAGGCCCCTACGGTCGTGAAGAGGAAGGCGAACATGGCGGTGGGGAGGTCGGCCAGCGCTCTCTTAAGCCTTACCCGTGAGGCCCGACGGGAAGCCGCACGTCTTAATAAGTCCTCACGGTCAACCACGCTTGGCCGAGGTCAGGCTTAAGAGCGTGCGGGAGGCGTGTGGTAGGCCATGGGCGA
>CAYNQQ010000040.1:0-7258 GCA_964399385.1 uncultured Candidatus Bathyarchaeia archaeon
AGAAGCGCTGTATATCGTAGTCCTCGAAGTAGAAGTAGCCCCCGAATATCTGGGCCGCCTCATCCACTACCTCGACCGCCACCCTGGCCGCGTACCACTTCGCCATGCTCGATATCATGGGGTCCGGCTTCCCCTGGTCGACCAGCCAGGCGGCCTTGTAGGTGAGGAGGCGGGCCGCCTCTATCTTGGTGGCCATCCAGGCCAGCTTGTGGGCCACGGCCTGGAGCTGGACGAGTGGTTTCCCGAAGAGCTCCCTCTCCTTAGCGTACTTAAGGGCCCTGTCGAGGGCCCCCTGGGCCACGCCCACACCCTGAGCAGCTATCTCGACCCTGGATATGTTCAGGTAGGAGAGCGTGTGGTAGAAGCCCCTGTTCAGCTCGCCCAGGATGGCCTCATCGCCCACCCTCACGTCCGAGTAGGATACCTCGCACGTCTGGCTCGGCCTTATGCCGAGCTTGCCCGTGAGCTTGCTCACCTCCACGCCAGGCGTGTCCGTCGGGATTATGAACAAGGTCTGGCCCCTATACGGGGGCTCTACCTCCAAGTCCGTCTGGCATAACGTTATTATGAACTTGGATAGATTGGCGTTCGTTATGAACATCTTGGAGCCGTTCACGACCCAGGAATTGCCCTCTCTCTTGGCCGTGGTCCCTAAGCGCTTCGATATGTCCGAGCCCCCGGAGGGCTCCGTGAAGGCGGCAGCCGATAGGCTCTCGCCCTTGAAGACGGGCGGTATCCAGCGCTCCTTCTGCTCATCGGTCCCGAACATCAGTATCAGCTCGGCCCCGAAATCGGCGAGGGTGAGGGTTATCCCGAGGTCCGGGTCGGCACGGCACATCTCCTCGGTTATTATGGCGTTCTCGAGGATTCCGTAGCCCTGGCCCCCGTATTCCTCCGGTATGTGGATGCCTATGAAGCCGAGCTTGCATGCCTTCCTATACAGGTCCCAGGGGAACTCCTCGGCCTCGGAATACTGCTTGACGATCTCCTCCGTGAACTCCTTCTCGCAGAACTCCCTCACGGCCTGTCTTATAGCCTCCTGCTCCTCCGTCAGCTTGAACTCCAAGGCCCTGCCCCACGGTCCCGTGGCCGGGGCTTTTTAAAACTGAGGAGGAAAGCTCCGCGAGTGGGAAAGGACAAAAACAGATGGCTCCGGGCTTACTCTCCTTTGAACTCCGGCTTGCGCCTCGAGAAGAAGGCCTCTATGCCCTCCTTGGCATCCTTGGTGGACACGAGGAGGCCGAGCAGGCTCGACTCGAGCGGGAGGCCGGCCGTGAGCGGGAACTGGCTACCTATGTTTATGGCCAGTTTGGCGTACCTGAGGGCTATCGGCGGCCCCTCCACGAGCTTCTTGGCCAGGGCCCTGGCCTCATCCCTGAGCTGCTCGTACGGGACCACCTTGTCCACGAGGCCCATCTTCAGGGCCTCATCAGCCTTTATCCTCTCCCCGAGCATTATCAGCTTCCTGGCGTTCGCGGGCCCGACCAGCCTGACGAGCCTCTGGGTGCCCCCCCAGCCGGGTATTATGCCCAGCCTTATCTCCGGGTTGCCGAGCTCCGCGTGCTCGGCCGCTATCCTGAAATCGCAGGCCAGGGCCAGCTCGAGACCACCGCCAAGGCAGTAACCATTTATGGCCGCGATAACGGGCTTCGAGAGCTCCTCTATGAGGCTGAAGACCTTCTGGCCGAGCCTCGAGAGCTCCGCCCCGCTGACCGGCGTCTGCTTCGGGAAACCGGTTACATCGGCGCCAGCGCTGAAGGCCCTATCGCCCTCGCCGGTTATGATCACGCACCTGACCCCTGGGTCCTTATCAACCGTCGTGAGGACATCGTAGAGCTCCTCGAGCATGGCCTCGTTTATCGCGTTGAGCCTGTGGGGCCGGTTGAGGATTATCCATACTATCCCGTCCTCGCGCTCTACCTTTATGGTCTCGTATGCCTTCGCCATGTCCTCTCCCGAGCCCTGGCAGGGCCTACCGGGTATTATAAGACCTTCGGTTTAGGGACCGGTGGAGAAAAGCGGATAAAAACTATGGGGCCCGGCCTACTTCACGGGCTCAAAGTACTTTATATCCATGATGGTGCCCTTGCGCTCCTCTGCCCAAACGGCCTTGACCCGCATGCCTACTTTTACTACCTCCTTAGCCTTCTCCGGGTCGGCGAGGGCTTCCCAGCCGGGGGGCCCTATGAGGTGCATGAGGCAGGTATCGGCCCCATCGAGCTTTATGAACGCGAGGCAGAAGGGCGGCTTGGGGTGCCCTACGAAATGCCTGTAGGTTATGGTATAGGCGACCACGGTGCCCGTATCCGATACCTCCACCCATTCCTCGAGCGGGACGAAACACCTCTCACAGAAGGCCCTGGGCGGTATGAGGACCCTACCGCACTTCGGGCACTTGACCCCGTATATCTTCTTCTCCTTGAGGCCATGGAAGAACTTGGAGGCGAATTTACCGGCGGTGTGCCTGTATTCTATTTCCCATTTCGTCGGTATCTCTATGATTTCTATCTCCTCCCCCATCTTCAACACCCCACCCGTCCTAAGCCCAAGCTACTTAAGGTTTCTCCCTCGTCAGCACCATCAGGCCGTGGTACTGCGCCGTGCCTCCCCAGCCGTGCGCGAGGGCTGTCTCGACATCCGGTACCTGTCTCTTGCCAGCCTTGCCCATCACCTGGAGGGCTGCCTCGGCCACCCTTATCAGGGCGGTCGCGCCTATCGGGTTCGTGGAGAGCACGCCTCCCGATGGGTTGACGGGTAGCTCGCCATCCATGTAGGTTATGCCCTCCTTGAGCAGCTTGGGTCCCTCGCCCGGTTTGGCAAAACCGAGGGCCTCGTACTCGAGTATCTCCTGGATGGTGAAGGCCTCGTAGAGCTCGGCCACATCTATCTCCTTCAGGGGGTCGTGTATCTTGGCCATCTTGTAGACCCTCCTGGCCAGCATGGCCAGGGAATCCCAGAAGTGGTACCAGGGCCTATCGCCCCAGTAGTAGTTGTCCGCTATGTAGCCCACGGCCTTGACCCAGGCCGGGTTATCTATGCCGAACTCCTTCACCTTCTCCTCGGTGGC
This sequence comes from uncultured Candidatus Bathyarchaeia archaeon, assembly GCA_964399385.1. Classification (GTDB taxonomy): domain Archaea; phylum Thermoproteota; class Bathyarchaeia; order EX4484-135; family EX4484-135; genus EX4484-135. Next base: position 3,068 of record CAYNQQ010000040.1, read on the forward strand.
GAAGATGAGGGCGCAGGAACCATCGCTCCTCGGGCAGCAATCGAGGAGCCTGAGGGGCCACACCACTATCGGGGCGCTGAGGGCATCCTCTATGGATATGTCGAGCTTGAGGTGGGCGTAGGGGTTGTTAAGGGCGTTCTTGCGGTTCTTGACGGCCACCCTGGCCAGGTCCTCCTCGGTGGTGCCGTACTTGGCCATGTGGGCCATGGCCTGTAAGGCTCCGACAGCTATGGCGTTCCCTCCAAAGCTCCTCTCGAAGATAGGGCAGACGCAGGTGTTGAGGACCTGCTGGGCGTCTATGCACATGCCGACCCTTTGGGTCGCGACCGCCATCACCACATCGAACATGCCCGAGGCCACGTGGTAGTAGCCCGCCAGGGCGGTCGAGATGCCCGTCGTGCCTCCCGTGCTTATCTTCATCACGGGCTTGTTCATGGCCCCTCCCACGGCATCCATATCCCATTTCTCAGGGGCCACTATACCGTCGAACGGGTCCATGCTCCCGTAGACGAACGCATCTATGTCCTCGATCGTTATGCCGGCATCCTCGAGGGCGTTCCTCACGGCCATGAACGTGAGCTCGGGGTGGGTGAGGTCCTTATGCCTCGTCCTCGTGGGGGTGAGGCCAACCCCTATTATGGCTACCTTCTTGGTCATGCCATCACCTCCCTACCACGAACACACAATCGGCTCTGGACGCGGCACCCGTTATAGCGCTTACCCCGTGCGCGAGGGCTGTCTCGACATCCGGTACCTGTCTCTTGCCAGCCTTGCCCATCACCTGGAGGGCTGCCTCGGCCACCCTTATCAGGGCGGTCGCGCCTATCGGGTTCGTGGAGAGCACGCCTCCCGATGGGTTGACGGGTAGCTCGCCATCCATGTAGGTTATGCCCTCCTTGAGCAGCTTGGGTCCCTCGCCCGGTTTGGCAAAACCGAGGGCCTCGTAGGTCATGAGCTCGTGGAAGGACGTGACCTCGTGGATCTCAGCCACGTCCACCTCCTTCACGGGGTCCTCTATCCCGGCCATCTTGTAGGCCCTCCTGGCCGCTACCTCAGCCGATGGTATCCTGGCCAGGTCGGTGGAGCCCAGGTAGTAGGAGCTCGAGGCCCACCCGAGCCCTTTTATGGCCACGTACTCGTCCGTTATCCTCCTCGCTACCTCCTCGGCCGCCATTATGATGGCGCAGGCCCCCACAGATACGGGCGGTATATCGAGCTCCTTGAGGGGCCAGCTCACCACCGGTGATTTGAGGACCTCCTCCACGGTGACCTCCTTCCTCAGGTGGGCGTAGGGGTTGTTAAGGGCGTTCTTGCGGTTCTTGACGACCACCTGGGCCGCGTCCTCCTCGCTGACCCCGAACTCGTGCATGTACCTGGTGGCTTGGATGGCGAACGTGAGGAGAGCGCAGAGGCCGAGGGGCCTGTGGAAGGGCGGGTCGAAGCAGAAGTGGCTTACTTGCTGGAAATCCGATTCCTTATGCCCGTGCCCCACCACCAAGGCCGTGTCGAAGTGGCCCGAGGCGATCCTCATGTAGGCGTAGGCGGCCGAGAATATGGCGTCCTCGGCCACCTTGCTCGTCTCCTTGAGGTAGCCACCTGAGGCTGGCTCGAGGTACATACCAGCTATGGTCCTTCCGTCCACCTCGTCCCAGCCCGCGGTTATGACGGTATCTATGCTCGTCCTATCCAGGCCAACCTCATCGAGGGCTGCTTTAGCGGCCCTAAAGGCGAGCTCGTAAAAGGCATCGCGGGCCTCCCCCTTATGCTCCGTCTGGGCCACGCTCACTATCACTACATTTCTCATACCGGCCACCCCGGCCTGGGGGGCTCAGAGTATATTTAAGATTTTCCTCGAAGTCCGGCTAAGAAACGCCTCTGGAGTCCAGTAACTCTTAAATAGCGATATATCCCTGTAGAGAGAATAGGGGAGGGAAGAACGTGGCATATCGCGGTTTATGGAGGATAACAGGCAGCGATGTCCTGAGGAGAACCGCCCTGAGGGTCCCGGAGAAGCCCGCGATAATCTTCAAGGGCAAGGAGATAACCTACCGGGAGTTCAACGCCTGCGCCAATAGGGTGGCTAATGCCCTAATCGACCTGGGCATCAAGAAGGGCGATAGGGTTTCCGTGCTGACGCTGAACGTCCCAGAGCACCTCTACGCGCTCTACGGCATCTGGAGGGCGGGGGCCATTTACAACCCCATAAACGCCATGCTCCATGGCTCGGAGGTCCGCTACATAGTGAACCATGCAGAATCAAAGGTCTTCATAGTAGAAGATGCCCTCCTCCCCAGGGTTAAGGATTACATCGGGCCTGATAAGATGCCCAGCGTCGAACACTACATACTGATAAGGACCATGGGGACCAGCCCTCCCGAGGGCTGGAGGGATTTCGCGGACTTACTATCTGAGAAGTACCCGGAGGAGGAGCCGGAGGTCGAGATGGACATCGATGACCCCTGCCTCCTCCTCTACACGAGCGGCACCACGGGACCCCCGAAGGGCGTCCTCCACTGCCATAGGTTCGTGTTCGGGGAGCTGGTGAGCGGCTCCGTAGACCTCGAGTTTAGGCCCGACGATGTGGTCCTCCTCACGATACCCATCTTCCACGTAGCCGCCCTCTACGTTCAAATGATGAGCGTAGGCGCTGGCGCCACGCTGGTCTTCCAGTGGAGGCCGGACCTCAAGGAGGCCGTTGAGCTCATAGAGAAGTACCAGGTGACCTACATACCCTGGCCGCCCACCCTCCTGGTGGGTCTCTGGTCCTTCCTCGGGGGGCCGAAGAGGAGCTTCCCGTCCGTCAAGAAGATAATATCCTTCGGCAACCCCTTCCCCATGTACCACGTGCTCCTCGACCTGGGCAAGATATTCCCAAATGCGAGGTGGTTGAACTACTGGGGCCTCACGGAATCCGGTCCTCTTGGGGCCTCCTACGGCTTCGTGGAGCTGAACGAGGAAACCGCCAAGAAGTTCTGTGCCGACTGCATAGGCAAGCCCCATGTCACGGTTGAGCTGAAGCTGTTAGACGAGGAGGGCCGGGAGGTCCCGCCCGGCCAGATAGGCGAGCTGTGCCTAAGGGGCCCGAGCGTAATGAAGGAATACTTCAAGGACCCTGAGAAGACGGCCGAGACCCTAAAGGATGGCTGGCTCCACACGGGCGATTTAGGCATGATAAACCCGGAGGACGGGCTCCTCTACTTCGTGGATAGGAAGAAGGACATAATAAAGAGCGGGGGCGAGAACGTCTCCTCCATAAAGGTCGAGACGGTGATAGGGACTCACCCGAAGGTGGCCATGTGCGCCGTGGTGGGGGCCCCGCACCCGTACTGGGTGGAGGGCGTGGTGGCCGTCGTGGTGCCCAAGCCGGGCGAGAAGCTCACCGAGGACGAGATAATAAGTTACTGCAAGGAGAGGCTGGCCAAGTTCGAGGTCCCGAAGAAGGTCATAATAATGACGGCCGAGCAGCTCCCGGTGACCTCGACGGGCAAGATACAGAAGTTCAGGCTGAGGGAGATGGTCAAGGACGCCTTCAAAGAGGAATGGGAGAAGTACAAGAAGGGCGAAGGGAAAGCGTGAAGAAACAGTCTCATTAACCCCCTCTTTTTCTTTTTTATGAGGACAAAAACGGGTGAGGTCGCCCGCTCGTGCCACTCCCTTATATCGGCAGGAAGGAGCTCGTGAGGGCGAACCAGACGAAGGCCACGAGGCCGACTATGGCCGTGTAGCCCATGAAGTCCCTGGCCCTCAGCTTTATCTCGCGGGCCATCGGGGCACTTATGACGACGGCCCAGAAGGGCTGCCAGAGGTTGCAGACGGAATCCGCGTAAGCGTAAGCCATGAGCACTCTCGCGACGGGGACGCCTATCATCTTGGAGGCCGGTATGTATATGGGTGCCAGGACCATCCACTCCCCGCCGCCCGAGGTTATGAAGAAGTCCAGGATGAGGGCGCAGAGGTAGGATATGAAGGTCCAGTTAGCGGGGGTGGCGAAGCTCGCGAACCACTTGGCTATGGCTATCGCCAGGACGGGATGGCCGGTGACGCCCTTCCCGGCGAATATGCCCGCTATACCGGCGTAGAAGGGGAACTGCATAAGGATGTTGGCCACCGCGTAGGTCGACTCCCTTATCGCCCTCGCGTAGCTTATCGGGGTCTTGTGGAGGGCCAGGCCCACGAGGAGGAGCAGGAATA
>CAYNQQ010000041.1:0-7167 GCA_964399385.1 uncultured Candidatus Bathyarchaeia archaeon
TGTCCTTCGACCTGGGCTTGTACCAGTAGACCCTGAGGTCCCTGAGCGAGCCTATCAGGAGGCTTGTTATGCCCCTCCTCTTACGGCATACCCAGTGCGGGAGGCCGGGGACGAGGTTATCCCGGCACTCCTCGTGCGGGCACCTGACGGTCTCGAAGCTCAGGTTCCAAGCCTTTATGGCCGACGGATATAGGGATGCGAAGTCCAGGACCACGACGTTCATGTGGATGCCGGGCTTCGGCTTGACCACGACAGCCCCCATGTACTTGCCCTTCACTATGGCCTTGGTGGTCGTCGCCCCCTTCTCGGCCAGGATGTCCTCCTTATTGGGTATGAGGGCCCCCATGCGCCTGAGCTCGAACTGCATGAACGATCTTATCCACTTGGAGACGCTGAGCCTGGTGGCATCCTCGATAGGCATCTTGCTTATCCTGCTCAGGAGGACGGCCAGCTTCATCACGAGGTCGTCGTCGAACTGCGTTAGCCTGAGCGTTATGAGAGCGTCCCTGTAGCAGTAGGAGGCGAGTTCCGCGTAGGAGAGTTCCGATATGGGCCTCGTGATCTCCTCCTTCTTCATGCCCAGGAGGGCTGCCCCCACCTCGTCCAGGCTCACGCTCTCGTACTTCTTCCCGAAGGCATAGACCTGGAGAGCCGCTATGCTGAAGAGCTTGTAGAGGTCTATGTGGATCCCGTACCTCAGCGAGTACTTGTCCCGCCCCGGCTCTATCGGGATTTCCCTCCTGTTGAAGCCGAGCCTCTCGGCCCTGTGGAAGAGGTACCTGAGGTCGAAGTCATCGCCGTTGAACGTCACGACCACGGGGTAATCGATGAGGGCCCCGAAAACGGCCAGGAGGAGCTCCTCCTCGCTATCGTAGAACTCGACCCTGACGTGCTCCGGGAGCTTGAACTCGCCCTCCTCGATGCCCGGTCTCCTGAGCAGTAGGACCCTCTCGAGGCCGTCTGAGCCTACCAGGGAGACGCATATCACGGGTTCCTCGGCCTCGCGGGCATCGGGGACCCTGGTCGGGACCTTGGTGAACACCTCTATATCGAGGGCCACCCTCCTGAAATCAGGGGCCTCACATTCCAATAATGTCGCCCATTCGAGGGCTTTTTCCCTTATCTCGGGCGGCTGGTCGGCGAGGACCTCCGATAGCTTGTCGATGAGCTTGGGCTTCTCCCAGGCGGGGAGGAGCTTCCCCCCGGATATCCTATAGGGCATGCCGGGTATCAGCCCCGTATCGTATATGTAGCACTCGTGGTACCTTATGGCGGCCTCCCATACCTTCGCCTCATAGCCGAGCACTTTCCTTGATTCCTCCTTCAGGAGCTCCCTTATGACGCCCTTCGGCCTCCCGCCTATGGAGAGCGGGTCCTTGGCGACCACCTTCGTTACCTTGACTCGCCTGTCCCTCAGCAGGTCTATCTTCTCCACCTCCTCCACGTGGTCGAACCCCTGGTGGCCTACCACGGCCGGGAGCTTCTCCACATCGCCCGGCCTGAGGTCCGTGAGGCAGTAGGGCCTGTGCCCCGTCTTGTCATACCATACGTAGACCTTGCCCTCCACAGGCTCGTAGAGCTTGACGCGGGCGCAGCCCCTATCGCCATCATAGGCCACATCTATTATGAAGGCCTTCCCGAGCTCCTCAGGCTCCTCGGGCGAGAAGGCAGCGAGCTCCTCCCTCGAGACCGTCCTGGGCTCCGGGGGAGCCGGTTTAGGAGGTTTCTCCATGAACTCCGCGAGACTGAGGGGGGTCCTGGGCTTTTCCCCGCTTTCTGCTTTCCCCTCCTCCAAGGGCTCCTCCATCATGAAATCCGACAGCTTCTTCTGGGCCCTGCCCATGACCTCTCGTGTAGGGTTCTGGGCCCGCCCTACTTAAGTCAAGCCACGGCCCAGCTGTGAAGGGCTTGTTAGATGAGGTCGTGAAGCTGGCCGTCGAGGCGATGAGGGAGGTAGAGGTCAGGAGGAAGAGCGAGAAGCTGGCCCTGAGCGAGTCAGCCGTGAGGCTCGGGGTGGAGAGGCCCGAGGCCGTGAGGTTTGCCCACAGGCTGGTCCTCGAGGCCCTGAAGAGGCTCGGGCTCCTGGACGAAATCATAGCGGGGGCCCTCGGGCCGGGCTGGCGCGATACCCTCAAGCCCAGGACGAGGGCTTTCCTGAGGCTCTTCGCGTACAGGGCCGTGGTAGAGGAGGCTGGCAGGAGGGAGCTCCTCGATTTCCTGGCCAAAGCGAGGGAGGTGCTCGGGAGGGGGGTCCTTAGGCCCGTGGAGCACGCGCTCGGCCTCATCATGAACACGAGGAGGGAGGATGTCCTGGCCAGCAGGAGCACGGACGAGAAACTCGCCCTCGAGTTCGGCGTGCCGGGCTGGCTCCTAAGGGCCTTCTACAAGGACCTCGGGCGGCGGGAGGCCCTGGCCCTCCTGAGGGCCTGTCTCTCCCCCCTGCCCACCTACATCAGGGTCAACACGCTGAAGGGGGACGAGGATAAGGTGCTGGCCCTGCTGTCCGAGGAGGGCATCGAGGTAAGACCTGTCGAGGGCCTCAGGCACGTATACGAGGTCCTGGCCGCCGAGAAGCCCGTGGTGATGACGAGGGCCTACCGGGAGGGGTTGGTGTACGTCCAGGATAAGGCCAGCTGCCTGGCCGTGGAGGTGGCTGGGCCCGAGCCCGGCATGGAGGTCCTCGATGTGTGCGCCGCCCCGGGGGCTAAGACATCGCACATGGCCCAGCTCATGGGGAACGAGGGGGCCATAATATCGGTCGATTTCTCGCTGAGGAGGATGGCCACCTGGAGGGAGCTGATGGGCAAGATGGGGGTCAGAATAGCGTGGCCCATCCTCGCCGACGCGAGGTACCCCCTGCCCTTGAGGTCCGGGGCCGACCTCGTCCTGCTCGATCTCCCCTGCACCAGCACGGGGGCCTTCTCGCACGCCCCATCGGCCAGGTGGAGGCTCAGCCCAGCCTCGCCGAGGAGGATGGCCAGGGTGCAGTACAGGATTCTCGAGAACTGCTCGAGGTACGTCAGGCCCGGGGGGGTCCTCGTCTACGTGACGTGCAGCGTCCTGGTGGAGGAGAACGAGAAGGTGGTGGAGGAGTTCCTCAGGAGGCACCCTGATTTCGAGCTCGAGCCAGCCGAGCCCTTCGTTGGGCTCCCGGGCCTCAGGGGGCTGAGCGAGTGCCAGAGGCTCTACCCACACCGGCACGGCTGCGATGGCTACTTCATAGCCAAGATGAGGAGGGCCTGAGAGCCCTCAGGCCCTGATCTTGGAGAGGACGTAGGAGGCTATTCTCATGGCTATGTCCGTCCTGGTGGTGCTCTGGAGGCCTCTCCAGCCGGGCTGGCTGTTTATCTCCGTCAGCAGGGGGCCCTCGGGGCCAGGCAGTATATCGACCCCGGCCACCTCGCACTTAGTGACCTCGGCCGCCCTGACCGCCATCTCGGCCAGCTCGGGGCCGAGTTCCAGGGGCTCGGGCCTCGCCCCGAGGGCTATGTTCTTCTTCCAGTGCCCCGAAACCCTGCGCATGGAGGCCACGACCTCTCCCCCCACCACGAAGACCCTGATATCGTAGGGGCCGTGCGGCACGAACTCCTGCATGTAGATAACACCGTGCTGGAAGGCTATGGCCCTGAAGACCCTTAGGGCCGTATCCGGGTCCGTCACGCGGACGGAGCCCGCCCCTCTCGAGCCGAAGAGGGGCTTGACCACCACATCCCGGCCCAGCTCGTAGAAGGCCCTCATGGCCGATCTCACGTCCTCGGCCACGAAGGTCCTCGGGACGGGGAGGCCGGCGAGCTCCATGAGCCAGAGGGCCCTGTACTTATCCGAGCATATCTCTATGGCTTCGGCGGGGTTCACGACCACAACGCCTTCCTCCTCCAGCCTCCTGAGCAGGTCCATCCTGAAGATAATCTCCTCCAGGGAGCCGCGGCCTATGGGCCTGACCACCAGGGCATCGAGGGCCTCGACAGCCCTTAGGTCGGGGCGCCTGTGGGAGGCCAGGGGCCTGAAGCCCACGCGAGCCGAAAGCCTATCGAACTTCATGAAGGTCACCTTGGCCCCGAGCTCCGAGAAAGCCCTCGCGAGCTCCCTGGAACACCAGGCAGATGGGTTCCTCGTGAGTATCCCTATCTCCATCACCCGGGGTTTGATGGGGCCCCTTATAAATAGCCCCGGCACGTAGGCGGGGGATGGACGGCGCACGCCCGCCCTACGAGCTCGAGCTCGACAGGCTGAGAGAGCTGGCGAGGCCGGGCGCCAGGGTTCTCGTCCAGATGCCCTTCGGCCTCAGGAGATATGCCCTTGAGGTCGTCAGGGCGTTAAGGGAGGCCGGGGCCACGGCCATAATCCACGCCGACCCCTGCTACGGTGCTTGTGATCTGCCTCTGTGTGCTGCCGAGGTTGTAGGCGCCGACCTCGTGGTCCATTACGGCCACTCGAAGATGGTGGAGATGGCCGGGGGGCTGGCCATCCACTACTTCGAGGCCAGGATGAATGTGGAGCTCGAGCCCGTCTTGGAGAAGGCCCTCGAGCTTCTAAGGCCCTACCGCTCCGTGGGGCTCGCCACCACCGTCCAGCACATCGGCTCGCTGGAGGCCGTGGCCGATTTCCTCAGGTCGGCTGGGCACGAGGTCCGGGTGGGGAGAGCCGGGGGCCTCGTGCCTTATGACGGGCAGGTGCTCGGCTGCGATTTCACGACCGCCAGGGCGGTAGCAGGGCAGGTAGATGCCTTCCTGGTCGTGGGGAGCAAGTTCCACGCGATAGGGGTGGCCATATCCACGGGGAAGCCCACGGTCATGGCGAACCCCTACGAGCAGGTGGCCGAGGACGTGAGCAGGGAGGCGAGGCTCGTGCTGGCGAGGAGGTACGCGAGCATAGAGGAGGCCAGGGGGGCTGGGGTCTTCGGCGTGATAATAGGGCTCAAGCCGGGCCAGATGAAGATGGGGCTGGCCCTGAGGGCCAAGGAGCTGTTGGAGGAGGAGGGAAGGGAGGCGATCCTCCTGGCCCTGAGGGAGATAAGACCCGAGAACCTGGCCGATTTCAGGGGCATAGACGCCTTCGTCAATACCGCCTGCCCGAGGCTTAGCCTCGAGGACGATGGGGCCTTCGGCAGGCCCATGCTGACCTTCCCCGAGCTCCTGGTGGCCCTCGGGCGCTTGAGGTGGGAGGAGCTTTGCGAGGCAGGGTGGTTCGCCGCTCCTGGCTGGTGAGGGCTTTAGAATCCGTGCCCCCGCACCCCAGGCCTGTGGCCGAGCTCGAGCAGTACACGATACCGGCCGACCTCGCCGCCGACATCCTGTTCCTGGCCGCCTTCACCTTCGATGACGTATTCGGAAGGAGCGTCCTGGACCTCGGCTGTGGAACGGGCAGGCTCGCCATAGGGGCCCTCCTCCTCGGGGCCTCCGAGGCCTTCGGCATAGACCTGGACCCATCTGCCGTGGAGTTGGCCGCCGAGGCCTCCGAGCGGCTCGGGGTATCGGACAGGGCCATGTGGGCCATCGGGGACATAAGGGCCGTGAGGGGGAGCTTCGACACGGCCCTCCAGAACCCTCCCTTCGGCGTGAGGAGGAAGACAGCCGATAGGCCCTTCTTGGAGAAGGCCATAGAGGTATGCTCCGTCATCTACAGCCTCCACAAGGCTGGCGAGGAGAACAGGCGCTTCCTCAAATCCTATATAGAGGGGCTCGGCGGGAGGATAACCCATATAATACCCATGAGGCTCAGGCTCCCGGCCACCATGCCCTTCCACGAGCAGCGCTTCAGGGAGGTAGCCGTCGACCTCTACAGGATAGTGGTGAGGGTGTGAGGAGGCCCGCCCGGGCGGGGAGCACCGGGCCCCGCTTTAAAGACTTAAATCCGCGTTAGCATATCAGCTCCTCGGGGACCGCTTTTGGAGGAGGTCAAGAAGACGGTGGTGATAGACTTAGGCTCGGGCCTCACCAAGGTGGGCTTTGCTGGCGAGGGAAGCCCGAGGAGCACCTTCCCGACCGTGATAGGCTACCCTAAGTACGCCAGGCTCCCCTCGGAGGAGGCCGTCGAGTATTACGTGGGCGATGAGGTCATGGCGATAAAAGGCATGCTCAAGCTGAGCTACATGATCAGGAGGGGCGTGGTCAAGAACTGGGATCAGCTCGAGCGCCTCCTCGAGTACATATTCCACACGATCCTGGCCGTGAGGCCGGAGGAGTGCGCTGTCCTCCTCGAGGTCCCCGTGATGAGCCCGAGGACCATGAAGGAGAAGCTGGCAGAGATCTTCTTCGAGAGGTTCTCCGTCCCCTCCTTCTACATGTACCCCCAGCCCCTCGCCAGCCTCTACGCCGTCGGGAAGATGACGGGTCTCGTCGTGGACTGCGGGGACGGCCTGACGCAGGTCATGCCGGTCTACAGCGGCTACCCGATAATGCATGCCATAAACAAGGTAGGCCTCGGGGGCTCCGATATAAACGATTACCTGGCCACCCTCCTGAACGAGAGAGGCTATTCCTTCACGACCTCGGCCGAGATGGAGATAGTGAGGGACATAAAGGAGCGCATCTGCTACGTGGCCCTCGATTACGAGGAGGAGATGAAGAAGGCAGAGGAGGAGCCGCCCCAGATGGAATATGTCCTGCCGGACAGCAGCCTCCTCGTGGCCGATGTGGAGAGGTTCATGGCGCCCGAGATACTGTTCAACCCGGGCATGGTGGGCCTGGACGCCATCCCCGTTCACGAGGCCGTGCTGAGGTCCCTCCTGAGGAGCCCCATAGACACCAGGCCGGAGCTCATCAGCAACATAGTGCTGTCCGGAGGCTCGACGCTCTTCCCGGGCTTCAAGGAGAGGCTGAGGAAGGAGGTGGTGGAGGGCCTTAGGGAGGAAGGGCTCAAGGAGCTGGACGTGAAGATAACCGCCGTCCCCGAGAGGCTCTACACGTCCTGGATGGGAGGGGCTATCCTGGCCAACCTCGAGAGCTTCAGGAGGGCGTGGATAACCATCCAAGACTACAGGGCTGAGGGGCCCTCGGTCGTGGGGAGGTGTCTGTGAGGGGGCGGAGTTCCCCGGAGGGGGGAGTTAAAGAAATACTTAATTAGGGCCGTGCCGGAGCTGCCATCCGGATTGGCCGGGGTGGTGTAGTGGCCAGCACGGGGGCCTGTGGAGCCCCAGGCCCGGGTTCGATTCCCGGCCCCGGCCCC
>CAYNQQ010000042.1:0-7164 GCA_964399385.1 uncultured Candidatus Bathyarchaeia archaeon
GGCCATCCTGAGGGACCACTTGCCCGTCCCCCCTCCCGCATCCAAGACCAGGCCCTCCTCCGGCAGGCAGAGCCTGACGTGCTCCCAGGTCAGCCCGTCGTAGAGGACAGACCACCAGATATCGTAGCCCTCGTCGTACTGCCTCGCTATGCCGGCGTAGTACCTGATCACCTTTATGGCCTCGCTACGCTCCAGCCCGGACACCGAGCCCGCTTTAGGGGAACGGGCTTAAAGGTATCCGGTCGGGCAGGCCGGGGCCGGTAAGGCTAACCTCTCAGCCACCTAAGGGTCTCGAGGGCTTTATCGAGCTCGGCCCTGAAGATCCCTATGCAGGCATCACATACCCCTCCGACCCACACCAGGAACTCCTTGTACCTCACGAGCCCGCAGCCGAAGATGCAGGAGCAGGTCTCCCCGTATTCCTCGTAGAGGCCCCTCGGCGAGAGGACGTAATCGCTTATGGCGAGGAGCTCCCCCTCCGAGTTGAGCACGGCGAGGCCCTCCCTGTAGGCGAAATCTATCTTGGAGACCCCGTGCCAGCCTATCAGGTACTCGTCATTTGAGAGCTCCACGGTGTTCGTGGACCAGCCCACGTGGCTCTCCCATTCCTCGGGCCCTATGACGGGCTCGAGACTCTCCTCCGGCATCTCCATGGCCTCGAGATCGGCCCTCGCGCGCCAGCAGAGCTTCACGCTCCTCACCACCGGCCTGGTCGCGAGCGTGGCCTCCCGGCCCTCGAGCTTTAGGAAGGCGCTATCCCTGTTCGATGGCGCCCATATGTTATCGCCCTTCCTCACGGAGAAGTAGCCCCTCCTGAGCACGTTGAAGTCCTCGTCCATCTCCGCGAGGGCGAGGGCATCCGTCTTGACCGTCTGACCGGCGAGCTTGTAGAGGCCCTTCCCGCAGTAGAGGACCAGCCATCTCCCGGGCAGCTTGAGGACGCGGGGGTCCTCGCAGCCGAGGCGCTCCCAGGGCTTCCTCGGCCAGAGGACGATGCGCGTGGGAAGGGGGCTCTCCGGCTTGCGGCCCGATAGGAGTTCCTCGGCCCTGTGTTTCACCACGCCGACGCTCGAGACGTAATTGTAGAACTCGAAGATGAGGCGGGGGAATATGTATAGCTCCTCGCCCACGAGGGCCGCGCCGGGGTTGAAGGCCTCTATCGGGTGGCTCCTGTGGTAGTTCGTTATCAGGAAATCGCCCGGCCCGAGGTAGAGGACGCGCTCGAACACATCTCTTATATCCGGCTTCCTCAGGCCCTTCAGCTCCTTGAGGCCCTTCTCGGTCTTCCCCCATAGGGCCCGCTCGACCTCCTCCCAGCCAGGGGGGCCGCTACCGCTCAAGCTCCCACGGCCCTACCTGCTATCCCCACCGGTGATAGGGCTTTCGTCAAGCCATGGGCCGAGCCTATATGTCCTCGGGGGCCAGGTAGCGCGAGGTGGGGAAGCCCTGGCGGTGGAGAAGATAGCCGTCATGGCGGCCTGGAATTCCGATTCGGGCGTGTTCTTCCACGCCTACCCGCTCGTGATGGCCTGGCGCGATATGGGCTACGAGGTTCACGTCTTCTCCTTCATAAAGGAGGACTTCCACGGGCACGTCATGTTCGGGCCAGATGAGCCCTTCGTGATAAGGTGCTTCGGGACGCCGGGGAAGACCAATTTCCTCGACCCCAGGCCCCTCCTCACGTTGGATTACGATGTGCTGGTCGTAGAGGACCTGAAACAGCTCCCGATGGGCAAGCTCGCCCTCATCTGGCACCACGTCAGGCGGAAGGCCAGGGCCTTGGTCCACGTCCTGCACGAGAACAACATACTCGGCAGGAGACCGCCCCAGCCCCCGGAGTTCTACGCCCTCGAGTGGGACGCGGTCGTCTACTTCGACAAGAGGCAGGAGTGGTTCGCCAAGGCCATCTACGGGGAGAAGGCACGCTATATACCATGGCCCTGCATGCCCAAGCGCACCGGGGATAAGGAGGCGGCCCGGGAGGAACTCGGCCTCCCGCCCGGGAAACGCATAGTGCTCTGCTACGCGAGGGGGAGCTACCAGGCCTACCTGCCCAGGCTGCCGGACGAGGCCCTTAAGGACGTGCTCTTCTTGGTCCTGACGGGGCGCGAGTTCGATTGGCCGGATTACCCGCAGGTCGAGGTGAGGCTCACGCCCCCGCTCAGCAACAGGGAGCTCGACCTGTACGCCTTCGCCTCAGATGCCATAGTGCTCCACAAGCTCCAGACGCCCCCCGTGCCCCTCGCCCTCACCTCGACGGCGGCCTACTTCTTCCTGGGCACCATGAGGCCCCTGCTCGTGCCCAGCCTCGGGGACCCCTTCGAGCCCCTCGGGCCGGAGGTCATGAAATACTCGAGCAGGGAGGAGCTCAGGGACCTTCTGGTGGACGCCCTGGAGCTCGGGCCCAGGTCAAGAGAGGCCCTTAGGGCGGCGGAGAAGGTCCTGGATGAGAGGTCGCCCGAGAGGATAGCCAGGATGTTCCTGGACCTTTTCGAGGAGCTCGCGGGCTAATGAGATGCCTTAACGCGGGCCTACCTGAGGACCCCCGTCGAGCGCGCCAGCTCCAGGGCTTTTTTCCCGTCCAGCCCGGCCTCGTTGAGAATGGTGTAGCGCTCCGGCCTTACGCTGGGGGCCATCACCAGGGCCTCAACGACCTGCTCCTCGGAGGCGGATATGCCCTCCGCGTCCACCGGGGCCCCCACCGTCATGAGGACGGACCTAATCCTGCGCCAGTTCAGGCCGTGAAGCTTGGCCATCATTATGGTCCCGACCCCGCACTGCTCGCCGTGCAGAGCTCCCCCCGGCCTTATGACGTCGAGCGCGTGGCTGAACAGGTGCTCGGACCCGCTACACGGCCTGCTCGAGCCAGCTATGCTCATGGCGACCCCACAGCTTATCAGGGCCTCCATCAGGGCCCTGAGGCCCTCCCTCGACCCGGAGCCTATCTTCCTCGCGTTCCTCACCATGAGCTTGGCGCTCATCAGGGCGAGGGAGGCCGCGTAATCGCCATAGTACTCGTTGTTCCTCGTGTGGGCGAGCTTCCAATCCCTAACGGCCGTGAACTTCGCTATCACATCGCCGCAGCCGCTCGCCATGAGCCTGGCCGGTGAATCCACTATTATGTCCATATCGACGAGGACCGCGAGGGGGGCCTGGGCCCTGACCGAGTAAGGCCTGTTGAGGCCTTTTATCGAGGCGAAGGGGCTCGAGATGCCATCGTGGGATGCGGCCGTCGGGATGCTCAGCATGGATATCCCGAGCCTGCTGGCCGAGAGCTTGGCCACATCTATCTTCGAGCCCCCTCCCACGCCCACTATGGCCCTGGCCCCGAGGCGCCTGGCCTCGCTTACCACCCTATCGACCTCCTCGACCGTGGGCTTCTCCACTATGAGGTGCCTGACCTCCACGCCAGCCTCTGATATGTAGGAGCAGACCTCGCGGCCGGCTATCCCGTAGGTCCTCGGGCCCGTGACCACTATGGCCGGCCCCCCGAGGCCCAGCCGCTCGTAGAGGGGGCCTACCTCATCGAGTATCCCATCCCCTATTATCACCTCCCTGGGCAGCTGCATCCTGTGCGGGTTGGGTCTTTCGGGCATTTCAGGCCCCCTCCCACGCGAGCCTTAAATGGCTTTCCAGATGTTGGTCTCACGTGGGAAAACTTTTTAAGCCATGGGGCTTCCCCCTTCCCGAAATCGTGATTCTGGAAGGGTGATGGACGTGCTCAGGAAGGTGGAGAGTGGGACAACCACCATAGGCGTGGTGTGCAGGGACGGGGTCATACTGGCCTCGGACACGAGGGCCACCATGGGCCACCTCGTGGCCCACAAGAAGGCCAAGAAGATACACAAGATAGACGAGCACCTCGGCATGACGATAGCGGGAGGGCTGGCCGATGCCCAGTGGGTCGTGGATGTCCTGAGGGCCAACTCGAGGCTCTACAGGCTCGAGCTCGGGAGGCCCATGCCCGTCAGGTCGGCTGCCGTCCTCGTCGCCAACCTCCTGTTCAGGAGGAGGCTCTTCCCACTCCTGACCCAGCTCCTCGTGGGAGGGCATGATTCCGAGGGCTTTCACGTCTTCTGCCTCGACCCCTGGGGCAGCCTCACGGAGGAGGAATGCGTGGCAACGGGCTCCGGCTCCTTCATAGCCTACGGCGTCCTGGAGGGCTCCTACGACAGGGGCAAGGGCGTCGACGAGCTCCTGCCCGTCGTGGTGAAGGCCGTCTGCTCGGCCATGAAGAGGGATATCGCGAGCGGGGATAGCTTCGACGTGGCCGTGATTACCAGGCAGGGGTATAGGGAGTTAACAGAAGAGGAGAAGAAGGCCCTCTCCAAGAACGTGGGCTGGTCGTCATGAGCGTCATGAGCATAATGGATATGCGCCGGTATATAGCCGAGAAACTGCCCCCCGAGGCCGGTTTCACCCGCATGGAGTTCGAGGGGCCGGCCATAGCCATATTCGTCAGGAGCCCCGAGGTCCTCATAGACCAGGGCTACATCATAGCCGATATAGTCACGACCATAAAGAAGCGCATAGTTGTGAGGCCCGACCCCGAGGTGAGGAAGAGGGAGGAGGAGGCCGAGAGGGAGATAAACTCCCTCGTCCCCAAGGAGGCCGAGATAACCGGCATAACCTTCGACCCGAGCGTGGGGGAGGTCATAATAGAGGCCAGGAAGCCCGGCCTCGTCATAGGGAAGAACGGCTCCCTCATGAAGGAGATAATACGCAGGACCAAGTGGAAGCCGAGGATACTGAGGAGCCCCCCGAGGCCCTCCAAGACCCTGAAGCTCTACCACAGCATCCTATACCACGAGGCGAGGGAGAGGGAGCGCATACTGAGGACCGTGGGGGAGAGGGCCTTCAGGCCCCCCCTCTTCGAGGCTGGGGAGGTGACGGTGACCTGCCTCGGGGGCTTCAGGGAGGTAGGGCGCTCTGCTATCCTCGTGAAGACTAAGGAGAGCTCCGTCCTTCTGGACTGCGGCCTTAACCCGGGCGCCATGGGGAGCCCGGATGCCTACCCGAGGCTCGACGACCCCCAGCTCGATCTCTCGAGCCTCGATGCCGTGGTGGTGACGCACGCCCACCTCGACCACTGCGCCCTGATACCCTACCTGTTCAAGTACGGCTACGATGGGCCCGTCTACTGCACGCCCCCCACGGCCCACCTCATGACGCTGCTCCAGACCGATTTCCTTAAGGTCCTGAAGGAGCAGGGCTACATACCGCCCTACGACATGAGGCACATCAAAGAGGCCATACTGCACACCATCCCCCTGAACTACGGCGTTGTAACGGACATAACGCCCGATATCAAGCTGACCTTCTACAACGCCGGCCACATCCTCGGCTCGGCCATAGTCCACCTCCACATAGGGCGTGGCTTCCACAACATAGTCTACACGGGCGATTTCAAGTTCGGCAGGACCATGCTCCTCGAGCCTGCTGCCCGCGAGTTCCCGCGCGTCGAGACGCTCATAATGGAGTGCACGTACGGAGGCGAGCACGTGCCCTCCAGGGCCGAGGCTGAAGCCACGTTCGTCAGGGTCATAAACGAGACGCTGGAGAAGGGAGGCAAGGTCCTCATACCCGTCCCGGCCGTCGGGAGAGCCCAGGAGATGATGCTCGTCATAGACAGGTATATGAGGGAGGGCAAGCTCATAGAGGCCCCCGTCTACGTGGACGGCATGATATCCGAGGCGACGGCCATACACATAACCTTCGCCGATTTCCTCGCCTCCAGGCTCAAATCGAGCATCCAGCACGGCACACATAACCCGTTCGAGTCCGAGTACTTCACGCCCGTCGACCACCCGAGCGAGAGGCAGGCCATTATAGATGGGCCTCCCTGCATAATCCTGGCCAGCTCCGGCATGCTGGAGGGAGGGCCCTCCGTCGAGTACTTCAAGGGCCTCGCGGAGGACGAGAAGAACACCATAGTCTTCGTGAGCTACCAGATAGAGGGCACGCTGGGCGGCCGTATAGTCAGGGGTCTGAGGGAGATAGAGATGAGGGGCGATGGGGGCAAGATCAGGATAATAAAGGTGAGGGCGAGGGTCGAGGCCATAGAGGGCTTCACGGGTCACTCGGACGGCAAGCAGCTCGTCAGCTTCCTCTACAACATACAGCCCAAGCCGAGGCTCGTGCTCCTCTGCCACGGGGAGAAGACGAGGTGCGCCAGGATGGAGGACTTCATAAATAACGTGCTCAGAAAGAAGCTCAACAAGCCGAGGATGAGGGCCCTCGCCCCCTCCATACTGGAGACCATAAGGCTGGCCTAAGCCGATAGGGCCCTGGCCAAACGCCAGATCCTATCGCCCACGTAATGGAGGCTCTTGACGACCTTTCCCCTCTCCATGCTCCTTATCTCTTCCGAGCCGTATAGGGCCCTGCCTATGGCTATGGTTTTCCCGTGCCTCTCGTCCACCACCCTGACGAGGCTTCCGGGCCCGAAATCGCCCCTCAACTCCACTATGCCCGGCGCCATCACGTCCGCCCCGTTGCAGATGTGGGGCACGGCCCCCATATCGACCACCACGGCCGGGAGGCCCCCGGATAGCTCTGGCTCCGTCAGCAGGGGGACGAGCTGCCCCTTCCTCTCGGCCAGGACGGGCCTCCCGGACAGGAGGAAGAGCTTGATATCGCCCTCCTCAGCCACCTCCACCCGGGCTTTCCCGGCCGGGGGCACCCTTATGCCCGATTTAGAGGCCTCCTCGAGGAGGGACCTCGCCTCCCTCTTCCTGAGGAAGTAGCGCCTCACGTCCTCCACCCGGGAAGGTGAGAATAAAGCTTTAAATTAGTGCAATCCATCTTACCGGCGGGCCGAATATGAGCGAGGCAACCGCGAGGCTCCTCGAGCAGAGCCTTGGCAAGATCGTGCTGGTCAGGCTGAAGGGCCACAGGAGCCTAAGGGGTAGGCTCAAGGGCTTCGACCAACACCTCAACCTGGTCCTCGAGGACGCAGAGGACATATCCAATCCCAACGACGCCAAGAAGCTCGGGGTCATAGTAGTCAGGGGGGACAACGTGGTCCTGATATCGCCAGCACCGGAGTAGGGGGGCCTGAGAGTTGACGAAGGGGACGCCATCCTTCGGCAAACACGCCCACCAGGTCGTCCACATAAGGTGCCGGCGCTGCGGCCGGAGGGCCTACCACGTCCGCAAGAAGCG
>CAYNQQ010000043.1:0-6901 GCA_964399385.1 uncultured Candidatus Bathyarchaeia archaeon
ATTCCAGCACGTCCTTGACCGTTATCTTGGCCGGCAGCTGGGCGCACGGGTGGTCCAGGGCGTTGCGCTTGTTCTTGACAGCTATGGTGGCTATCTGCTCCTTCTTGATGCCGTGGACGTGCATGTAGCGCTGCATCTCGAGGGCGAATATCCACACGAGGTTGGCGCCGAGGGGCCTGGTGTATATCGGGTCGAATATGGTCGTGAAGGCCTTCTGCGGGTGCGGGAAACAGGAGCTCATCTTCTCCTCGGCCACGGCCAGGACCACATCGAAGTGGCCGGAGGCCACGTGCCACCAGGCCGCTATGGGCGTGAAGACGCCCGTCCCACCGCCCACGTAAACCCTGACGAAGGGCCTCCTGTGCCCTCCCATGCCGTCGGCCAGGTACTCGCCCTTCATGTGGACGCCATCGAAGGCATCCGGGGCCGTCCCGCAGACGACGGCATCCACGTCATCGAGCGTTATCCCGGCCTGCTCGAGGGCCATCTTGGCGGCGTAGAAGGAGAGCTCGCGGCCCGTCTCCTTCAGCCTCCTCCTGAACAGCGTTATACCGGCCCCTATGATGGCTACCCTCCTCTTTATGCTCGCCATCACGTCCTGCTCACCTCCTTCTCCGACCCGAATATGAGGACGGCACCGCTCGCTGTCGGGATGCCGCGCCAGCTCATGGCGAGGCCGACCCTCGCGTCCTCGACCTGCCTCCGCCCAGCCTCGCCCCTGAGCTGGAGGACGACCTCCATGGCCCTGAAGAGGCCCGAGGCATCGAGCAGGTGGCCAACCCCCAGCGAGCCACCGGACGGGTTCACGGGCAGGTCGCCATCCCTATCGAAGACCCCGTCCTCCAGCATCTTCCCGGCCTCACCGTAATCGCAGAACCCGAGGGCCTCCACGTGCTGGAGCTCCTTGTAGGAGAACCTGTCGTCCACCTCGGCCAAGTCCAGCTCCTTCGCTGGCTCCTTTATGCCGGCCATGGCGTAGGCCATGTCGGCCGCCACCTCGGCATAAACGGGCCTACACCAGTCCCTGAGCTCGGGCGATATGGTCTCGGAGGCCCAGCCCATTCCCAGGACCCACACGGGTTTATCGGATAGCTTCTCCGCCACCTCCTCGGCCGCCAGGACCATCACCACGCACCCGTCCGCCAGGCCAGCCACATCGAGCTCCTTCAGGGGCTCGAACAGGGGTCTCGAGGCCATCACGTCATCGGCGGTTATATCGGTCGCGTAGGAGGCCATGGGGTTGGCGAGCGCGTTGCGCCTGTTCTTCTCGACCACCATGGCGCAGTGCTCCTCCGTGTTGCCGGTGTCGTAGAGGTAGCGGGCCATCTCGAGGCCCGCGAGGGCATAGGGGTGCCAGCCCAGGGGCCTGGTGTAGATGGGGTCCATGGCGAACCTCATGAGGCCCTCGTAGGTCAGCAGGTCGGAGGCCTTGCTGTGCGCCTCGACGGCCACGACGTCGAAGAGGCCGGATTCTATCTGCATGACGGCGTTCGCGAGGCCGTGGAGGCCATCCCCGGCCACCGTGCAGGTGGGCTTCAGCACGGCCCCGAGCTGGTCGGGCACGAACTCATCGAAGATGGAGAAGCCCTCCCAGTAGTCCTCGGCACAGGTTATGAAGCTATCCACATCCCTCCTCGGGTCGACGCCTGCGTCCTCGTAGGCCCTCACGGCGGCCTCGAACATGAGCTCCTTGTAGGAGAGGTCAGCGGTCTGGGGCGCGAAGCCGGACCAGCCGACGCCTATGACGGCTACTCTCCTCTCCATGACCCCACTCTCCGCGGGCACTAATGCCCTAAGTGGATAAGGCTTGCGGCTCCATGGAGCCGCGGGGCCAGCTTGATGGCAAGCCTTTTGGCCCCGGCCATGACGCTCTGGGAGGTGGCGGGCTTGGCCGAGATGACGTTCGTCTTCCTCAAGCCCGAGGCCGTCAGGAGGGGCATAATGGGCGAGGTCATAGCCAGGATAGAGCGCAAAGGCCTCAGGATAAGGGCCATGAAGCTCCACAGGATGACGAGGGAGGAGGCGGAGCGCCTCTACGACGTCCATAAGGGCAAGGATTTCTTCGAGAGACTGGTCGAGCACGTCACATCCGGGCCCGTGCTCCTCATGGTGGTCGAGGGCCCCCGGGCCGTCGAGGCCGTCAGGCGCCTGATAGGGGCCACGGACCCCGTGGAAGCCCGGCCCGGTACGATAAGAGGCGATTACGGCCTCGATATAACCCAGAACATAATTCACGCCGCCGATAGCCCGGAGAGGGCGCTGGTGGAAATGCGTATATTCTTCACTGAAGAGGAAATAAGAGCCCTGTGGGAGGGGGATGCGTGATGTCGGAGGAAGCCGGCAAGTTCGAGAAGCTCATAAAAGCCCTCTCGGAGCGTGAGGAGCTCACACCCGAGGACCTGTCCTCCCTGACCGGCCTGAGCGAGCCAGAGCTCGAAACAGCCATATCGCTCCTCGAGGCCCTGGGCTTCGTGGAACGCGAGGAAGGCATAGTCAGGTGGCTCGGGCCCGAGGTGAGGGGTAGGGTGATAATAGTAAGGGGCAAGGTGGATTACGTCATCCACAACCCCTTCGAGGTAAGGGTTTTCGGCCAGGAGGAGCTCAGGGCCGTGGCCAAGCCTTCCGGACCGTGAGGAAGCGGCCTTGGGGCGCGAGGAGAGAGAGCTGCTGTGGAAGGCCAGGATAACGAGCGGCGGGGCCATCCTGCTCGGCAAGAACGTGGCATGCGATGCTCACGAGGCGACGAGGCCCATAAGGGTCGTGACCCACGCCCACAGGGACCACATATACGGCCTCTCCCAGAGCCTGAGGGAGTGCTCCTGGGTCCTGATGACGGAGGCCACGAGGGATCTACTGGCCGTCCTGAGGGGGAAGGACCTGCTCAAGCACGCCAACGTCCTGGGCCTGAGCTACGGCCGCGAGTTCAGGTTCGGGGGCGAGACCATAAGGCTCTTGAGGGCCAAGCACATAATAGGGGCTGCCCAGGTCCTCGTGGAGGACGAGGAGGGCGATAGGCTCCTCTACACCGGGGATTTCAAGTTCCCCGGGACGCCGGTCCAGGAGGCCGATGTCCTCGTCATGGAGGCCACCTACGGGAGGCCGAGCCAGGTCAGGGATTTCGAGTTCGAGGTCGAGGAGCGCCTCGTGGAGCTCGTCGAGAAGGGCCTCAGGGAGGGGCCCGTCTACATTTTCAGCTACCACGGGAAGCTCCAGGAGATAATGCAGATACTTTTCGACGGGGGCATCTGGGCCCCCTTTGTGCTCCCGAGGAAGGTCTACGAGGTCGCCCGGGTCTGCGAGCGCTACGGCATGATATTGGGCGATTACCTGCCCATCTGGTCTAAGGAGGCCAGGGAGTTGGTCGAGCGGGGGGAACCCTACGTGGCCTTCTACCACACCTCCAGCTACAGGCGTCTCCCGGGCCGTAGGGTGGCCATGAGGATAACGGTGAGCGGCTGGGAACTCAGCAAGCCCGTGAGGGAG
This sequence comes from uncultured Candidatus Bathyarchaeia archaeon, assembly GCA_964399385.1. Classification (GTDB taxonomy): domain Archaea; phylum Thermoproteota; class Bathyarchaeia; order EX4484-135; family EX4484-135; genus EX4484-135. Next base: position 3,484 of record CAYNQQ010000043.1, read on the forward strand.
GTCAGGAAGGGCGAGTACGTGGTCGGGCTGAGCGATCACGCCGATTTCGAGGGCCTGATGGCCTACGTGGAGGAGTGCAGGCCCAAGCTCGTCATAACGGATAACTACCGGATGGGCTCTGGGGCCATCCTGGCCGAGGAGATAAGGCGTAGGCTCGGGATACCGGCCATCGCCATGCCCTCCAAGATGCCCATAAGGCGGGATCTGGCCGAGTGGCTTTAGAGGGCCGCGAGGAGGAGCTCCATTATGATCTTCGGGCATATCCCGAGCACGGCCGATGCGAGGGCGAGCACGAAGAGGGGCACGAGCATGGAGGATGGGGCCTCCTCAGGCCTGCCCCCCTCATGGCTCATTTGACCGTGGCATCCTCCCGGCCGCCCCATGAAGATGCGCTTCAGGGGCCAGAAGGTATAGGCGGCCGTCAGGGCCGTCGCCATCACACCGCAGATGGCCGTGGCCAATCTGACCCCGTGCTGTACGGCCGACCTGAAGATGCCCGAGAACATGACCACCTCGGCCGGGAAGCCGCTGAACGGCGGTATAGCTGATAATATCATGGAGCCGCTGGCCCACAGGACAGCCGTCAGGGGCAGGAAACGGCCGAGACCTCCCATACGCCTTATGTCCCTCTCGTGCGTCTCGTAGACGAGCAGGCCGGCCGTCGAGAAGGGCCTCAGGGAGGGGCCCGTCTACATTTTCAGCTACCACGGGAAGCTCCAGGAGATAATGCAGATACTTTTCGACGGGGGCATCTGGGCCCCCTTTGTGCTCCCGAGGAAGGTCTACGAGGTCGCCCGGGTCTGCGAGCGCTACGGCATGATATTGGGCGATTACCTGCCCATCTGGTCTAAGGAGGCCAGGGAGTTGGTCGAGCGGGGGGAACCCTACGTGGCCTTCTACCACACCTCCAGCTACAGGCGTCTCCCGGGCCGTAGGGTGGCCATGAGGATAACGGTGAGCGGCTGGGAACTCAGCAAGCCCGTGAGGGAGGTCAGGAAGGGCGAGTACGTGGTCGGGCTGAGCGATCACGCCGATTTCGAGGGCCTGATGGCCTACGTGGAGGAGTGCAGGCCCAAGCTCGTCATAACGGATAACTACCGGATGGGCTCTGGGGCCATCCTGGCCGAGGAGATAAGGCGTAGGCTCGGGATACCGGCCATCGCCATGCCCTCCAAGATGCCCATAAGGCGGGATCTGGCCGAGTGGCTTTAGAGGGCCGCGAGGAGGAGCTCCATTATGATCTTCGGGCATATCCCGAGCACGGCCGATGCGAGGGCGAGCACGAAGAGGGGCACGAGCATGGAGGATGGGGCCTCCTCAGGCCTGCCCCCCTCATGGCTCATTTGACCGTGGCATCCTCCCGGCCGCCCCATGAAGATGCGCTTCAGGGGCCAGAAGGTATAGGCGGCCGTCAGGGCCGTCGCCATCACACCGCAGATGGCCGTGGCCAATCTGACCCCGTGCTGTACGGCCGACCTGAAGATGCCCGAGAACATGACCACCTCGGCCGGGAAGCCGCTGAACGGCGGTATAGCTGATAATATCATGGAGCCGCTGGCCCACAGGACAGCCGTCAGGGGCAGGAAACGGCCGAGACCTCCCATACGCCTTATGTCCCTCTCGTGCGTCTCGTAGACGAGCAGGCCGGCCGTCGAGAACAGAACGGCCTTGCCGAGCAGGTGGCTGACCATGTAGAATATCCCGCCCGCCACGGCCGTGGGCACCATGGAGGCCACGCCGAGGAGCGAGTACGCCACCTGGCTTATGGTGGAGCAGGCGCAGAGCCTCTTCACGTCATCCTGCGCGAGCGTGAGAGCCGCCCCGTAGACCATGGTTATCAGGGCCCAAATCATGAGGGGCAGGCTGAGGGGCTCGAAGACCTCCGGCACGGCCAAGACGAGCACACGGGCCATGACGTAGGCCCCTATGTTGGCGTAGCAGGCCAGAATGGCCCCTACGTGCGTTGGGGGTTCTCCCTCGACCCACGGTAGCCATACGTGGAAGCCAAAAGCTCCCATCTTTATCATGAGGCCAAGGGCCATGAGTGTGCTCGCCAGGAGGGCCCAGGTTTTGCCCTCGAGGGCCGGAAGGGCTGATATATCAAAGCTCCCGATTTGGGAGTAAGCCAAGAAGGCCCCTGCCATGAAGAACGTGGAGGCCACGGTGCCCCATAGGAAGCACATAACGGCCGTCCTCCGCCTCTCCATGTAACCGAAGTAGGTTATGATGAAGTATGACGGGATGAGCAGGAGCTCCATGAAGAGCCATATCATTATCAAGTTCGTCGATAGGGTTATCCCGACCAACCCCACCGGGAAGAACGGGTATAGGGCGTAGTAGAGGACGTAGTAGGAGGGGCTGCCTTCCCCGTAGAGCTCCTTGACCCTCAATTCCATGTAGCGGACCGAGTAGAAGGCCAGGCAAGTGCAGATGAAGGACATGATGGTGGCCACCGGCAGGCTGAGGCCGTCCCCTATCAGGTCTAAGCCCACGAGCGGTAGAAAGACCCATGCGTAATGTTCCACCAGGGGCTCCTTGCCGAGCCAGAGCGAATAGGTCAGGTAAGCCAGGAGGGCCGTTTGGTAGACCAATAGGGCCCCCACGAGCCAGCCCGTCCTTGGGCCCAGCCTCCGGCCTGTTAGGATGGCTAAAGCCGAGGCCAGGAGAGGGCTTAAGACGGCCTGGAGGAGCGGGCATGGCACCGGGACCATCATACCACCCCCAGGGTCAGCAGGACCATCACCAGGGCCAGGAGGGCCATGAGGTAGGCCATGTTGTAGCCCAGGTAGCCCGTCTGAATCTTCCTCACCGCAGATGCGATTGACCTGAGGGCCCTCGGGACCCCGAGGTTCAGCAGGCCATCGATGAGACCCTCAAAGGAGGCCGTCGGCCCCCTCAGGGCCAGGAGGGCCCTGGATACGGCATGGTATAGCGCGTCTATGCCCAACCTCGCCCTTAATAGCCTCCTGAGGCCCGCCAGCCAAGGCCTACTGGCCATCAGGTCCTCGGGCCTGGGCCTGCCACGGACGTAGAGGGCGTAGGACGCCCACCCGGCCAGGGCGAGGAGGATGACGGAGGTAGCCGTGATGGGCAGGTGGACGGGGGCCCGATGGGCCATCCCAGCCGTGGCCAGGGGGCCGAGGCCCGTGTAGGCCCCAAAGGCCATCTGGAGCTCCGCCGACAGGAAGGCGCTCAGAGCCGGGCCTGCGAAGCTCACCACGAGCGTTACGAGGGCCAGGAGGAACAGGGGGCCCTTCATGGTGGGCTCGGCCTCCTGGCCGTGCCCCCCGTGCCTTGGCTCGCCGTGGAAGACCATCCCTATCATCCTGAGCGTGTAGAAAGCCGTTAGGGGCACCGTCAGGACGGCCAGGGCGAAGGGGGCCCAAAGCCGGGCCTCAAGGCCGTAGGATATGATGGC
>CAYNQQ010000044.1:0-6851 GCA_964399385.1 uncultured Candidatus Bathyarchaeia archaeon
CACGCGATACCGTCATAAAGCTGGCCCGCGACATGGGCTACACGGTGATCGAGCGCTTCATATCCAGGGCCGAGGTCTACGGGGCAGATGAGTGCTTCTTCACAGGGACGGCCGCCGAGATAACACCCATAGTGGAGATAGACGGCCGGAAGATAGGCGATGGCAGGCCCGGCCCCATAACGCGCAAGCTCCAGGCCAAGTACTTCGAGGTCGTGCGTGGTAAGGACGAACGCTACATTAGTTGGCTGACGTTTGTGAAGTGAGGCACTAACATATCCTCTTCACGAGGCCATCGAAGCCCCTATCGAAGCTCAACAGGTAGTCGATTTTGTATCTGTCCATTATGGCTAATGTAGCACAATCCGTGAAGCTGAGCCCTTTAGCGGCCAGCCTCACGAACCTCGCCCAAGCATTCTTAAAGAGCTCCTCATCCACGAACACCACGCGAATTCCCGGCATCGTTAATATGAGCTGCCCCGTCCTGGCGGCCACATCCGGCCTCCCCGTCCGGACGAGGGCTACCGTCACGGCCTCACCGAACACGTAATCTGACGTGAATATCTCCCCGTATTCCCCTCTAATGGCTTTCTCAAGCAGTTCCACGGCCCTCTTATGGTTGATATCCCTCGTGTTCCTCGCTGCCACGAACACGCCAGTATCTATGAAGACCGACATGGGGAATCACCACGGCCGTATAGGAGCTCGTCTATCTCCATGGACGTGTCCTCGGTCCCCTCCCCCCAGTCGTCTGGCTCGTGGAGTAGCTTCCAGGCTCTCTCCTCCTCGGGCCTCGCCCTGAGTTCAGCCCCAGCGGCCCGCTCGACAGGCATGCTAAAATCTATTAAGATGCCGCCTTCTTGCTCGTCCCACTTGGCCGGGTACCTACCTGGCTCCACGCCCAACGTGCGTAGCGCTGCCAAGCAAGCAATATACGTCCCACCCCTGCTCCTCACCACTTTAAACACCCTCCCCTCCTCGTACCCACTCGGGATGATGAGCATCTTGCGCTCCTCGGGATTTATTTTAATCACAACATAATCGGTTTTGATAAGGCTCCCGAAGTACTTGCCGAGGCTTATCATAAGCCTTTTCTTCCCAGCTCTTATGACCGATATCGTGTTCTTAGGTCGACGACCTTTAGGAGCGGCCCTTCTTCGGGGCACAACAGTAATCCACTCAGGCATTCTTATCCCTCCCGCCCAAGCATGTCACAAGACCCGGACTTCGCTATCCCGCTTAGCATGGTGGCCAGGCGTTTCCTCCTATCCCTGATGACTGATACCCTTTCCTGAGTTCCTCTTCCGGCCCGAACACCGACCATATGACCATACTCCCCACCAAACTATGATAGGAAGGACAATCAATATAAGCATTCCTCACAACCTTAAAAGAAGGAGAGGCAACTTAAAAACCAACCGGTCAGGACAAGATTATGCTACCCTATTATCTCGACCATGGTGCCCAAGGCGTGGCCTGGCAGGCCCTTCCTGAACCTTGCCCTGACGTGGCCCCGCTTCCCGTGTGTGGCCACTATGACGCCCCTGTGCGTCCTCTCGCCCACCGGCCAGGCTACCTTACGGCCTATCAGCCTCGAGGCCTTCGAGTGGTCATCGTAGCCCGGGAAGTAGAGGATGCATTCCTTTGGGTTCTGGCTCTTGGGCCCTATCCTGAAGTTGACCACGTAACCCAAGAGCACCATGGCTGTCCCGGGGCCTGCTGGAGGGCGGCCCTTAAATACCTTCCCACGCCGAACCCCTTAGGACCTTGAGGGCCCTGGTGGTATGTGGCAGGGGGCCCGATTGGAACGACAGGAAGCTCTACGAGGCCTGCAGGGAGCTGCTGGGCCCGACACGCATAGTGAGGGCCTGCGATCTATCGGCCTACGTGGGCCCTGACGGCCTCAGGTTCTGGCACGGGGGCGGTGAGCTCGAGGTCCCCGATATATGCTTCGTGAGGTCCCTCGGGCCCGGCAGCCACGACCAGCTCGTGGCGAGGAAGGCCATCCTTAGGGCTCTGGAGGCCTCGGGGTGCCTGAACATCAACCCCATATCCGTCCTCGAGGCCGTTAGGGATAAGTTCTCGGTCCTCATGGCCCTGAGGAGGGCCGGTTTCTCCATCCCGGCCACCTTCCTCACGGAATCCTCCCACGCGGCCTACTCCTTCTGCAGGCGCGTGGGGCAGTTCGTCTTCAAGCCCCTGACGGGCTCCCTCGGCCACGGCTCCGTGCTCTTCGATGATGCCGACCTCGCCTTCAACGCCTTCAGGTTCCTCGAGAGCCAGGGCTGCCCCCTTCACGTCCAGGAGTTCGTGGGGAACGCGGAGAGGGAGCTCAGGGCCTTCCTGATAGGGAGGGAGGTCGTGGCCTGTGTGGAGAAGCTCGCGCCACCCGGGAGGGCCTCCTGGAAGAGGAATGTGGCCCTCGGGGCCAGGATGAGGAAGGTGAGGGTCCCGGAGGAGCTCGAGGACCTATGTATAAGGACCGTCAGAGAGCTAAGGCTCATTTACGCCGCCATAGATGTGCTCGAGGTAGAAGGGGATTACGTGGCCCTGGAGGTGAACGGGGCTCCTAACTGGAAGGGGCTCCAGGAGGCCACGGGCATAGACGTGGCCAGGCTATTGGTAAGGAAGGTCAGGGAAATGCTTAGGATGTGAGTTCCCCATTTTAACATCAGGAGGGCTCGGCCGGGATATTTGAGCCCTCTGAGTTAAAATAGTTTATAAGGCATTTAAGCCGGCTTTAATCGGGCATAGGAGGCAGGATATTGGCGAGGTCCAGGCTCAAATGCCATGAGTGTGGCGCGAGGATAACGGCGCTGGACTACATAGGGCGCTCGCTCGATATGAGCACGAGCTTCTACAGGTGCCGGGCCTGCGGCACCATAATAGCCGTCAAGGCCGAGGGCGAGCAGGCTCGGGGCTGAGGCTGGCCTCTGAGAGCTCCCCGAGGCTCGATAGGACGGCCCTCGCCAATAGCCTCGCCAGCCTCAGGGGCTCCGGGATGGAGCCGTGGAGCGTGAACTTATCCAAGACCTTCTTGGCCTCATCCTCATCCATGCCTATGGCCCTGATGTAGACCTCGTGGCCCGTCCTGAGCCTGATGGGGGTCCTGGGCCCGTTACGCTCGTAGATGGCCAGCCTCTCCTCCCAGTCCGCCGGGAAGTACTCCCTGAAGTATTTCTCGAGGCCGGGTGAGGGCTCGTAGGTAACGCATATCAGAGGCTTGCCCGTCTCCTCGTGGACCTCGTTCAGGTCCACTACGTTGTACCAGCTTATCACGCAGCCGTTGAGCATGATGATGTTCACGTCCTTCCTGCCCAGCCTCCTGTAGAGCCTGAGCACGGCCTCGGTGGCATCGAGGCCCCCTACGGTGGCCACCGAGAACGAGAAGCCATCTAAGAGGAGGTCGGCTCTCATCACCACGCCCGCCAGCACGGATTTCCTGCTCTCCCTCTTCCTGAAGCACTCGGCTATCCCGAGGGCCCTTATGCCCTTCTTGAAGAACCTCACCGCCAACCTAAGCACCTCTCGTTAGAGAGGGCCGGCTCGATAAAACCCCGCGCCACCTGGGGAAGGGCGCGTCCTCCGGGATGACGTGGGGGGCCCGCCTCGCCACGGCCTCGGCCACCGATAGGCCCAGCAGGACGGTTATCGAGCCCTGGATCACGTTGAAAAGGGCGATGAAGGGGAGGAGGCTCAGGGCCACTTGGACCGGCATGCCGTAAACACAGGGCATGACCACCATGTTCGCCCCCATCATCACGAGCACCCTCGTCAGCAGGGCCAGGGAGATGCAGGCCGCGAGCCTGTGCCTCTTGACCCCGGCCTTGGCGCTGAGGTAGGCCCCGGTCAGGGTGGAGAACTCGGCGAGGGCCTTCATGCTCCCGCCCACGAGGCCGAAGAGATGGGGGGCCCTCACGAATATGCCCAGGCCTAAAATGGCGGAGGCCAGCCCCCCGGCCGCGAGGCCGAAGAAGGCCATGGCGCAGAAGAGGGGTATGCCGTCAAGGTCGAACTTCAGGAAGCCGAGCTGGGGGAAGAGGGCCTTCCAGGGGGCGCTCACGACCTCCTTGGCCCCGGTGAACTTCATGGTGTAGTCTATTGCTATGGCGAGGGCGCCGAGCATGATGGAGGCCGTTAGCCTCACCGTCCTCCTTGCGGAGCCCGGATAAGCCCTCATTCCGGGCCGGGTGCCGGGTGAGAAGAAAAAGCCTAACGGCTCTCCACCTGGCGCATTATGAGCTCGTATTGCTCCTCTTCTATAGCGCCCATCTCGAGTAGAGTCCTGGCCATCTCCCTCACGGTCATCAGGGCGTGGAGCTCCACGCCAGCCCGGGAGAGGAGCTCGCGCCCTCCTTCCTCCCTATCTATGAGGACGAAAGCGTGTTCGACCACCCCTCCCTCCGACCTTATGGCCCTGGCGGCATCCGCGAGCGTCTTTCCCGTCGTTATGAGGTCGTCGAGGAGTATGATGCGGTCCCCGGGCCTTAGGACCCCCTCCACTCGCCTCTCGCGGCCGTGCTTCTTGACCTCCTTCCTGACGTAGAGGAAGGGCTTGCCCGTGCTGAAGGCCACCACGGCCGCGAAGGGTATGCCGGACGTGGGGACGCCCGCTATCCTATCGAAGGCCCCGAGGCCGAGCTCCTCCTCTATCATGCCGACGTAGGCATCGCAGATGAACTTGAAGGCATCCGGGAAGCTCGGGACGAGCCTTAGGTCTATGTAGTAGGGGCTCGTCTTCCCGCTCGTGAGCTTGAAGACGCCGAACTTGAGAGCTCCTATCCTCGTCAGGAGCTTGCAGATCTCCTCGAGTAGCTCCGCCTTCTCCAAGCCCTGCACCTCACGGGTAGCTGAACTCTTGCCCCTTCTCCAATATCACGCATTTTATCTCGGGGGCCTCCCTCGAGAGGAGGGTCGAGAAGAGCTCTAAGTCCGATTTCCTCGCCGTGTGGTAGGGTATGGCCACCTTGGGCCTCACGAGCTTGGCTATCTCGACTCCCGTCCTCGGCGAGGCACCGGGCGCTATGCCTACCGTGCAGAAGGTTATGTCGGGCTTGTGGGCAGCACCTATATCGGCCATCCTATCGAAGGGGAGGCTATCAGCCGTGTGGTAGACCTTCAGGCCTCCGGATTCCACGAGGAAGGTCACGGGGGTCCTCGCGGGCGGGTGATTGCACTCCTCCACGTATATCTTGGCCTCACCCACGCTGACCTGGGAGCCCGGCTCGACGGTTATGAGCTTGTCCCCTGGTATGGACCTCGCCAGCAGGCCTGACGAGGTCGGGTCGGCCACCACGAGGCAGCCGGTCTTGGACTGTATGGCCGAGACGAGGTCCGTGTCCAAGTGGTCATAGTGCTCGTGCGTTATCAGAACGGCGTCCACCTTCCCCACCTGGGCGGGCTTCACGCCCACGGGGTCGATGATGAGGGTCGCGCCCGGCATCCTGAGCAGGACGCACGCATACTCGTTGAGCCAGGCGAGGGTGAGCCTGGCCTGTGGGCCTTGCTCGCCCAACTCCTTCACCGCCCTCCTGTCGGGCCCAGGGGCCTAAAGGCATTTGCCCACCTCCTTTTAAGCGAGGACGCCCAATCTCCGGGGGAGATGTGTAGTGCTTAGGCCGGGTAAGGCGAGGATGAAGGTGGAGAGGTCCCCCGACTTCAAACGCATATACGTCACGGGCGCTTACGGCGTCCACAGCCCTTATGACTTCAGGCTCGGTTTCTACAGGGACGATATGGAGTTCGATGAGAAAAGCATGTCGGGGGAGGTCCCCCCGACCATCAGGCGCGAGGTCATAATAGAGGTCGTCCTCACCCCGCCGGCTGCCAAGATGCTGGCGGAGCAGCTCTCCAGGGCCATAAAGGATTACGAGGCCAAGTACGGCAGGATACCGGCCCCCTCCCCGCCCGAGAGGAGGTCACCCGAGGGGACGATGATCGCATAGGTCGGCCAGAGGGCAGCTCCCGCAGGAGGGATTACGGGCCCTGCAGATCTCCCTCCCGAACCTTATGAAGGCCAGATGGGCGAACAGGTAGTCCTCGGGCCTTAAGGAGCGCTCGGCCAGGGAGCGGCATTCCTCGTAATCCTCCCGCCCCACGAGGCCCAGCCTCACGAATATTCTCTTTATATGCCTGTCCACGGGGAAGACCGGTCTGCCGGCGCAGAACAGCAGGACTATATCGGCTGTCTTACGGCCCACGCCCGGGAGGGTCATGAGCTCCCTCCTGGCCTCCTCGGGGGGTCTCGAGTTCAGCAGGGGCCGTAGGTCGCCCCCGTAGCGCTCCAGCACGAGCTCTGAGACCTGTTTAATCCTCACGGCCCTCTGTCTCTGCTGGCCGGCTGGCCTCACGCACTTCTCTATGAGCTCTAAATCGGCATTCGCGAGCTTCTCCGGCTCGACGCCTATTTCCTCCTCGAGGGCCCTGTAGGCCTTCATCTCGTTTTTGTAGCTCGTGTTCTGGGAGAGGAGCGTCCTTATCAGGGTCCTGAAGGGGTCGCTCGTATCCCCGGGTGGCCTCAGGGGCCCGTATAAGGTCCTGAGCCTCCTCACGGCCTCCCTCAGTTTTTCCTCAGGCGTCAAGGCAGCCCCCTCAGCCCGAAGAACTCGACGGCGTTCCTGTAGGTCGCTTCCGCCACCTCTTCCTCCCCAAGGCCCTTTATGGCCGCTATGGCCTTCACGGCGAGCGGGAGGTTGGCGGGCTCGTTCCGCGCCCCTCTCTCGGGCCCGAGGACGGGCGAATCGGTCTCAACCATGAGGTTCTCGAGCGGGAGGGCTCTGGCGAGCTTCCTCTTCTGCTGGGACCTTACGACCGAGGTCGGTATGGAGAAGTAGAAGCCCCCTTCCCTCACGCCC
>CAYNQQ010000045.1:0-6695 GCA_964399385.1 uncultured Candidatus Bathyarchaeia archaeon
GGAGGGCGGGGGACCAGAACGCCCTCATCATAAGGATGGACGAGGACGAGAAAAAGCTCAGGGCCCTCGTAAGGGAGTTCGGCAGGCACGCGAAATCCGAACTCCACGCGGAATACGATAGAGGCTACTTCGAGGCCCTCAGGGACCTGGCCGCCACGGCCCTAAAACTCAGGTCTCAGGAGGCCCAGTAGTTCCACACGGTGTAGAAGAGCGTCCAGGAGAAAAGCCATAAGAAGATGTAGGCTTCTATGCCCGAGACAGCAGCATCCCTCTTCCTCATCTTGCCCCTGAAGGTCTTCCTGAACAGCTTGTAGGTGGCGTAATAGACGGCCACGCCCAGGGCTATGGCGAGGACCCAGGTCAGGAAGAAGGGTATCTGCCTCAGCCCGCTGAGGAGGGCGGATAGGACGCCCACGACGAAACCTATTAGTGCCCTCAGGTAGAATACTATATCGCTCGCCTTCAAGCAGGACACCTCCCGGTGGGGGAATTGAAGAAGGAGCTCAGCGGCCTCGACCTCAGGGCCCTGGTCAGAGAGTTCTCCGACACCATAGCCGGCTCACGCCTCTCGAACATCTACCAACTCGACGGAAAAAAGTTCCTCCTAAAGCTGAGGAAGAAGGGCACCACCTACAAGCTCATGGTGGAGCTCGGCAGGAGGGCCAACCTCACCGACCGCGACGTGAGGGTGCCGGAGGCCCCGACGCCGTTCTGCATGGGCCTGAGGAAGGACCTCAGGGGCGGCCTGGTGAAGGCCGTGGTCCAACACGGGCTCGATAGGGTCCTCGAGTTGGTCATAGAGGCGCGCGGCCAAGAGTACAGGCTCGTCTTCGAGCTCTTCGGGGAAGGCAACCTCGTGCTCGTGGGCCCCGACGGGAGGATAAAGAGGGTCCTGAGGCCGAGGGAGATGAGGGATAGAAAGCTCCTCGTGGGCGAGGAGTTCGCCTACCCGCCAGGGCCCAAGGTTGATTTGACGTCCGGGAAGTCAGACCTCCGGGCCCTCAGGGAACTCGGCCAATTGGAGGTCGTGAGAGGGCTCTCGAGGGCCACGGGCCTCAGCGGCCCCTACGCGGAAGAGGTCCTGCTCAGGGCTGGCATACCCAAGGACAGGGCCTGCTCCTCCCTGACGGAGGAGGAGCTCGAGAGGCTATCCCGTGCCATCTCGGGGCTCTTGGAGCAGATAACCCGTGGAAAGCTCGAGCCCCGCGTGGTGATCGATGGAGGGGAATGGGTGGACATGGTCCCTGTGCCGTTCCTGAGGTATTCGGGCCTGGAGCAGATAAGCTTCGATAGCATGAACGAGGCCGTAGATGCCTACTTCACGCGGATGGAAGAGGAAGAAGGCCTGAGAAAAGCCAGGCAGGAGCTCGAGCGTGAGATTGAAAAGCTCAAAAAGGTCTTAAAGACCCAGGAGGAAGCCCTATCGAGGTTTAAGAAGAAATCCGAGCTCTTCTACGCGATTGGGAACGCCATCTACGCCAGGCTTAACGAGCTGAACTTCCTCCTCGAATACCTGAGGGAGCTGAGGGAGGAGAAGGGGAGCTGGGAGCTCGTCGAGAGGGAGCTCGAGGCCCTTAGGGCCAGGGGGCCGCCTTTCTCATGGGTAATCGGGCTGGACGGGAAGGGCCCCTCCCTTAGGCTCAGCCTCGAAGGCCTTGATGTGGAAATGGACCTGAGGGCCTCGGCGCAGGAGAACGCATCGAGGTATTATGAGGAAGCCAAGAAGGCCAGGAGGAAGGCAGAGGGGGCCCTCAGGGCCCTCGAGGAGACGAGGAAGAAGCTGGAGAAGCTCGAGCTTGAAATGGCCGAGCTGGAAAAGGCCCCATCAGAGGCCGAGGTCATCACCGGCCCCGAGCGGGAGGCCGCGAGGCCTGAGGAGGCCAGGGCCAAGAGGGCCTGGTACGAGAGCTTCAGGTGGTTCCGCTCCTCGGACGGCATATTGGTGGTGGCCGGCAAGGACGCTCACACGAACGAGCTCCTCGTCAAGCGGTACGCTGGGAAGGGCGACCTGCTCATCCACGCCGAGATACCGGGCGCCCCCTTCGTCCTCATTAAAGCGGGAGGCCGTGAGGTCCCGGCCAGGACGTTGGAGGAGGCTGCCCAGATGGCCATAGCTTATTCAAGGGCCTGGAAGTACGGCCTTGGGCAGGCTACTGCCATCTGCTTCAAGCCTGAGCAGGCCAAGAAGATAGGACCTCATGGGGAGAAGATGCCTAAAGGGGCCTTCTACATCCTCGGGAAAAAGGAATACATAAGGAAGGTCAAGCCCCTCATCGCCATAGGCATACGCAGGCATGAGGATAAGGCGGAGCTCTTAGTGGGGCCGGTGGGGGCCGTGAGCTCGGCCTCAGAAGCTTACGTCATCGTGGGGCCCGGTGATGAAAGTGCCGGTGAGGTCCTTAAGAAGGCCCTCGAGATACTCGGGAGGGCCCTGGGCCCCTTCTCGGTCGGGAGGCAGGAGCTCGAGCGCGCGAAGGCCCTAATACCCTACGGCCGTGGGCGCCTGGTCGGAGGGCCGTTCGGCGGGGGCCATGACAGATAACTTTATCACCCGGCCCCTCTACATGAGGACGGCCGGGGTGGTAGGTTGGCCGAAGAGGTCCTGCTGCCCGTGAGGGACGTGATGAGCAGCCCCGTTATAACGGTCAGGGAGGAAGACACAGTGGATAAGGTCGCCAAGCTCATGGATGAGCACAACATAGGGAGCGTGGTGGTCATAAGGGATAAGGACGAGCCCGTCGGCGTCATAACGGAGCGGGACATAGTCAGGAGCGTGGTGGCCAAGGACAGGCTCCCGAGCGAGGTGAGGGCCAAGGACATAATGAGCAAGCCCCTCATAACCATAGATGCCGACGAGGATATCAAGGAGGCCGCCAGGAGGATGGCGAAGTTCGATATAAGGAGGCTCATAGTGATGCACAAGGGCAGGATGGTGGGCATAGTCTCGAGCAGGGACCTCCTCCTCGCCATGCCGGACCTCATAGACGTCATGGTGGAGCGCTACAGGGCTGGGCTGGCCAGGCCCCTGGCCGAGGAGGAAGAACAGGTCCCGGTGGCGGGCTACTGCGACCTCTGCGGCCGTTGGAGCGATACGCTTGTGGAGGTGAACGGCCAGTTCGTCTGCGAGGAATGCAGGATAGAGATGAGCCAGGAGACGTGATTTGATGGCCGGGAAACCGAGCGTGATGCTCATAGCGAGCACCCCCGTCGTATCTATCACACCCGATTCCCCCGTATGTGATGCCATGAAGCTGATGGTCAACAGGGGCTTCAGGAGGCTTCCTGTCGTGGACCGGGGGACCGGGAGGCTGGTCGGGATAATAACGGCCACGGATATCGTGAGGTATGCGGCCGGTAAGAGGGGCGAGCTGGCCGAGGCGATGAGGAGGCCCGTATCGGAGGTCATGGTGCGCGAGGTCGTCTCGGTCAGGACGAGCTCAGGCCTCGAGGAGGCCATCAGGACCATGGTCGAGCACGGGGTCGGGGGCCTCCCCGTGGTGGACGAGGAGGGACGTCTCTGGGCCATAGTGACGGAGCGGGACATAATCAGGGGGCTGGCGAGGAGGCCCTCGGGCCGGAAGGTCTCGGAGCTGATGAGCAGGAAGCCCGTGGTGGCCAGCCCGGACGAGACGCTGGCGGAGGCTGTGGAGAAAATGGCCTCTAAGGGCTTCAGGAGGCTCCCCCTCGTGGGGCCGGAGGGGAAGTTGGTGGGGATGGTGACCGTGATGGACATACTCAGGCGCCTCGCCCGGGCCGCCCGCGAGGAGGAGCTTGGGCCGGAGGTCCTGGAGGAGAAGCTCAGGGCCATAGCGACCAGGCAGGTCGTGACCGTGAGCCCTGACGAGGACATTGGGAGGGCGGCCGAGCTCATGTGGGAGAAGGGGGTCGGGGGCCTCCCTGTCGTGGAGCCCGGGACGGGAGAGCTGGTTGGGATAATAACAGAACGGGATTTCTTCAAGCTGCTGGAGACGGGCGGAGAAAGTGGGGCCAGATAGGGCCGATTTAGCGATAAAAAACGTCTTCGTGTTCTACAGGGGCTCCGTGCTCAAGGGGTGTATATGCATCTCCGATGGCCTCATAGCCTACGTGGGCAAGGAGGCCAACGCCCCGAAGACCGATGTCGTTATCAAGGCCGAGGGCCTCCTGGCCCTCCCGGGCCCGATAGATGTCCACGTCCACCTGAGGGACGAGGGCCTCTCCCATAAGGAGGATTTCTACACGGGCACCTCGTCTGCTATCGCCGGCGGTATAACATGCGTCCTCGACATGCCCAACACGGTGCCCCCGGTCGATTCCGCGGCGAGGCTTAGGGAGAGGATGGCTAAGGCGGGGAGGTCCATAGTGGCTAACGTGGGCTTCTATTCTCTCTTCCCGCCCGACCCATCGGGCGTGGAGGAAATCGCGGGGGCGGGGGCCGTGGGCATAAAGGTCTATTACCACGAGCCCAGGACCGCCCTGCCCGTCCACGACAGCGCGGTCCTCAGGGCGGCCGTCAGGGAGGCCAATAAGCACGGCCTTACGGTCGCCTTCCACGCTGAGGACCCGGCCATCGTGGGGGCCGGGGGGCAGGCGGAGGGGAATGCCGTGCGCTCCTTCCTGGCCAGCCACGGCCCGGAGGCCGAGGTGAGGGCCGTGGAGGAGCTCTCGAGGACGCTCAGGGGCCTAAGGGTCCATATATGCCATGTGAGCACGCCCCAGGCCCTAAAAACCGCTAAGGAAGCGGGTTTCACGGTCGAGGCCACGCCCCACCACCTCTTCCTCACGGACGAGTTCTACTGCAGGTTGGGCCCCCTGGCCCTGGTGGACCCTCCCCTGAGGCCCCCCGAGTTCGCGGCCGAGTTGAGGAAGGCCCTCTACTCGGGCCTGATAGATGTGGTGGCCAGCGATCACGCACCCCACGCCCTCGAGGAAAAAGAGGGGCCCGAGCCGCCGCCCGGCTTCCCGGGCCTCGAGGTCCTGCTGCCCGTCCTCCTGAACGAGGTGGCCCAGAGGCGCCTGACGCTCTCTGAGCTCGTGGAGTTGGTATGCTGGAGGCCGGCGAGGATATTCAGGCTGAGGAGAGGGCGTCTCGAGACCGGGTGGCCAGCCGATTTGGTCCTCGTGGACCTGAAGGCCGAGTTCACCGTGAGGCCCGAGGAATTCAAATCAAAGGCTAAATACTCACCGTTCGAGGGCCTGGTGCTCAGGGGTAAGCCGGTGATGACGTTCGTCAACGGGGTCCTGGCCTTCTCAGAGGGCGAGGTGGTGGCCAGGCCTGGCTGCGGCTCCATAATAAAGCCCCTACGGGCGAGGGGGCCGTGAAATGAGGTTCCTCGTGGACGCCATGCTCGGCAAGCTGGCCAGGTGGCTGAGGCTGCTGGGCCACGACGCCGAATACGGCCGCGATGCCAGCGATGAGGAGCTCCTCCGCAGGGCCGGCGAGGAGGGAAGAGTTCTCCTGACCTCGGATGTAGAGCTCTTCAGGCGGGCCCTGCAGTCGGGCGTGGAGGCCTTCCTCGTGAGGGGTAGGACGGAGGAGGAAAGGCTTGCCGAGCTCTCCTCCGCCTTCGGCATAGAACTCGAGGTCGACCTCAGGAGGTCGAGGTGCCCGAAATGTAATGCCCCCGTGGTGGAGGTGCCCAAGGAAGAGGTAAGAGGTCTCGTGCCCGAGGGCTCCTGGAGGCGCTACGACAGGTTCTGGCGTTGCACGGGCTGCGGGCAGATCTACTGGCAGGGCTCCCACTGGTCCAACATAGAGGCCGTCCTGAGCAGGGCCAGGGAGCTCGCGGGGCGGGTTGGGGCCTCGGGAGAGGGCGCTCATCATTAGCAGCGTATCTCGATTTCCTCATCGGCCCCACATGCCTGGCCCGGGGGCCCAATTAAGGCTTGCTGATCAGGCCGCAGGCCGCCCCCACCCTCCTGAGGCATTCGAGGGCCGTCCCGTAGGTCGGGAAGCTCTTGAGCCCGCACTCAGGACCGGCGAAGAGGACCTTATCCGGCCCGAGGAAATCCAAGATGGCCTTGAGCCTCCTGGCCATCTCCTCCACGGACTCGAGGAAGACCGCCGGGTCGGTGCGCCCGGATTTGATGTCCTGCCAGGCCCTCGCCACCTCCTCCATGAGGTCGTGCTCGCTTAGGCCTGGCTTCTCGGCCCTTACCCTCCTCATCACGAGGGCGTCGAAGTCCGTCCTGCAGATGCTCGCCTTAACGAGCTTGCCCGTCTCCTCGAGCCTCTCCCTCGTCTCGGCCAGGCTGTAGAACGGGTCATCCACATGAGATTCAATTACCTCGAGGGCCTTCACGTCCCAGAACAGGCCGTCGGAGGTAGAGTGGAGGTGGATGCCCGTCATGGCGCCCGAGGATCTGGCGGCCCGCAGGGCCTCTTCCCATGCCTCCCTCAGTGCCTCACGGCCCTCAGAGCCGGGCTCCACGAGCGGGTCGTCAACAGTCCCGAAGGTCGGCTCGTCGAGAACCACCATCTCGACCTCGAAACGCCTGCCCGAGATGGTATTGGCTCTCACCACCTCGGCGAGGACATGGCCCAGTCTCCTGAGCAGGCCGGGGCTCCTGAAGGCAAATGAGAAGGAGAGGGTGTGGGGCCCCGTTATGCACACCCTCAGCCTTACCTTATCGAGGCCGAGGTTATCCGCTATCTCAGGGGCCGAATCTCGGGCCACAAGGACCTCCGGTATCCTGGGGTCCTTGACCTCGAGCCT
>CAYNQQ010000046.1:0-6580 GCA_964399385.1 uncultured Candidatus Bathyarchaeia archaeon
TGAGGCAGTTCTCGGGCTTCGGGACGGCCGAGGACACGAACAAGCGCTTCAAGTACCTCATAAAGGAGGGCGAGACGGGCCTCAGCATAGCCTTCGATTACCCGACCATAATGGGCTACGATAGCGACCACCCGATGGCCCGTGGGGAGGTCGGGGTCTGCGGGGTGGCGATAGACACGCTCAAGGACTTCGAGATACTCTTCGATGGCATTCCCATGGATAAGATAACGACCTCCATGACCATAAATGGCCCCACGATACCCATACTGTCCATGTACATAGCCACGGCCGAGAAGCAGGGTGTCCCGCAGGAGGTCCTGGGGGGCACGGTCCAGAACGACATGCTTAAGGAGTTCATAGGCCAGAAACTGATAATATGGCCTCCCGAGCCCTCCGTCAAGCTCGTGGTCGACGTCATAGAGTACTGCACGAAGCACATGCCGAGGTGGAACCCGATAAGCATAAGCGGGTATCACATAAGGGAGGCTGGCGCTAACGCGGTACAGGAGCTGGCCTTCACGCTCGCTGACGCCATAGCTTACGTCGAGGAGTGCCTGGAGAGGGGGATGAAGGTTGATGAGTTCGCGCCGAGGCTCTCCTTCTTCTTCGCCTCGCACAACAACTTCTTCGAGGAGATAGCGAAGTTCAGGGCCGCGAGGAGGATGTGGGCCAAGATAATGAAAGAGCGCTTCGGGGCCGAGAAGCCCAGGTCCATGTGGATGAGGATGCACGTCCAGACGTCGGGCGCTACCCTCACGGCCCAGCAGCCCGTGAACAACATAGTCAGGGTCACCATCCAGTGCCTCGCGGCCGTCCTCGGGGGCGCCCAATCCATACACACCAACTCCTTCGACGAGACACTCTGCCTCCCGACGGAGGAGGCCGTCCGCGTGGCCCTGAGGACCCAGCAGATAATAGCCTACGAGAGCGGGGTAGCCGATGTGGTCGACCCCCTCGGCGGCTCCTACTTCGTGGAGTGGCTCACGGACGAGATAGAGGAGAGAGCTTGGCGCTACATAGACCGCATAGACAGCATGGGGGGCATGGTGAGGGCCATAGAGAAGGGCTACCCGCAGCGCGAGGTCGCCAACTCGGCCTATAAGTACCAGAGGGGCGTCGACACGGGCGAGATACCCATCGTGGGCGTGAACTGCTTCGAGGTCCCGCCCGAGGAGGACTGGGTGCCCATAGACCCAGCCTGGGTGGTCAGGAGGGCCAAGGAGTACGAGGAGAGGCAGCTCGAGAGGCTGAAGCGGGTCAAGGAGGAGAGGGACCAGAGGAAGGTGGAGGAGAAGCTCGATGCCCTGAGGAGGGCGGCCGAGAAGAACGAGAACGTCTTCCCGTACGTGCTCGAGGCCGTGAAGGCCTACGCCACCCTGGGCGAGATATGCGGTGTACTGAGGGAGGTCTACGGGGAGTGGAAGGAGCTCATAATAATATGAGCATCGAGGAGCTCGTGGAGGCCATAAGGTCCTGCCGTAGGTGTGTTTTTACGGGCAAGCCCTTCCTGGCCCATGAGGTCTACGAGAGGTGGCTCCCCAAGAGGGTGAAGCTGCTCCTAATAGCCGAGTCCCCTCCCCCGGGGCGCAAGCGGACCTTCTTCTACAATCTTGACGTGCCGGATAGGCTTAGGAGGAACATGAGGGCCATACTCGGCCTCGAGGTCCCCGACCACGGGGTCCTCTCCTGGATGAAGGACTCCGGGATATTCCTCACGGCGGCCATAAAGTGCAGGCCCATCAGGCCGGAGGATAAGGCCCGTGACGAGAGGCTCCTGAGGCACATGGCCTTCTGCTGCTCGGACATACTGGCCCTCGAGGTAAAGGTCCTCAAGCCCGAGAAGATCATGCTCATGGGGAGGATAGCCGAGCTCGCGGCCAAGATGGCGGGCCTCAGGCCCTGTGAGGTCTTCCCACACCCAAACTACGTCGTGAGGTTCAGGAGGGACCTCATACCGGTCATCAGGGAGGCCATTTTAAGGGCTATCTCATGCCCTTAACCTCGCCCTCTCGTAGAACTTCTCGGCCAGCCCCCTCATCCTCGCCCAATCGGCCAGGGGGCCCGTGAGCACGACGGGCATCCGGGCGAGGTCCGCTACCCTCCTGCAGCCCGTGAGGTATAGGGCCGTCCTGAACTCCTCCATGACAGCCCTGAGCCTCCCGGCCACGGCCTCCGGGCCTTTGACGGCCTCCTTGAGGATGGGGAGGGCCATGCCGGCCATGCTGGCCCCGAGGGCCAGGCACTTCGCCACATCTATGCCCGTCCTCACGCCCCCGGAGGCTATTACAGGCAGGCTCGTGGAGCTCGCGACCTCTATTATGCTGGCGGCGGTGGGGATGCCCCAGTCCCAGAAGGCCTCGCCAAGCCTCGCCCTGAGCTCATCCCCGGCCTCCATGGCCCTGTGGTATTCGACGGCTGCCCAACTCGTCCCCCCGGCCCCCGCCACATCTAAGGCGCTCACGCCGGCCTCCTCGAGTTCCCTGGCCACCTCGGCAGATATGCCGCACCCCACCTCCTTCACGACCACAGGCACGCCAACCGCATCGGCTATCTCGGCCAGGCGGTCGAGGAGGCCTCTTCCCCCCGAGCCCTCGAGCCCCTGGACGACCTCCTGGAGCGGATTGAGGTGTATGGCCAGGGCATCCGCCTCGATCATGGACACGAGGGCCTCGAGGGCCTCGGGCGGGAGGCCCCTGGCCACCTCCTGGTAGCCTATGTTCGCCATTATGAAGGCCGTGGGGGCCTCCTCCCTCGCCACCCTGAAGGTCCTGGCGAGCCCAGGTTCCTCGAGGGCGGCCCTCTGGCTCCCGACCCCCATGCCGAGGCCGAGCTCCTCGACGGCCCTGGCTATGGCCTTGTTTATGGGGATGGCCTCCTCAGTCCCGCCCGTCATGGAGGATACTATTATCGGGGCCGAGAACTCGTGGCCGAGAAACTCGGTTTTCACGTCAACCTGGCCGTAGTCCACCTCGGGTAGGGCCCTGTGGATGAGCCAGACGTGCTCGAGCCATGTGCTGACCTTCCTGGCCTCTACCTCGGCCTCCAGGCATATCCTTATGTGCTCTGCCTTGCGCTCCCTGGTCCGCCCGGCCAATACGGGCACCTGCCCTACCTGCATTCGCTTCTTTTTAAGAAGTTGCGTCGGCAGGCTCCCCGAAGGCGGGAGCTTGAAGCTCGTGGCGAGGGCCTTCAGGACCCGTTATTGGAGGCCCGGGACGGATTTCCTCAAGGAGATCCTCAGGGCCGTTAGAGGGACGCTAAAGGACGGCGATTTCCTGGTCCTATCGGAAAAGGCCATCTCGACGGCCCTCGGGAAGCTGGTGGACGAATCTAAGATAAAGCCCTGCTCCCTGGCCCGCTTCCTGGCCCGCTTCTGGATGAGGATCGTCTGGGGTTACTTCCTGGGCCCGCTCTGCAGGATGAGTCTCAGGACCGTCATGAACCTCAGGTCCTACCCGCTCGAGGAAGGGGCCCGCCACAAGCACCTCGCCCTAAGGGTCTCGGGCCTGCTCGGGGCCCTCATGTGGGGCTCTGAGGGCGGCATAGATGCCAGCAATCTCCCCTTCTCCCTCGTCTCACTTCCCCTCGAGCCCGGGGAGGCCCAGGCCATAGCGGAGGAGGTGGCGGGGGCCCTGAGGAGAAGGCTCGGCAGGGAGGCGACGGTCCTGATAGTGGACTCGGACAGGACGTACTCCCTGGGCCCAATCCACATATCCCCCAGGCCCACCGCCGTAAGGGGCATAAGAGGCGGCCTGGGCCTGATAGCCTACGTCCTGGGGAACGCCCTAAAGCTGAGGGGCAGGCCTACCCCCGTCGCCTCCAGCGACCCGGAGCTCGGGGCCGAGCTGGCGCTGAGGATAGCCTCCCTGGCGGAGAAGGTCATGGGCCATGGGGCCGGGAGGGACGTATGGGAGATGGCATCCCGCTTCGGTGTCGGCCTGACGGAGGTGACGTGGGAGATGCTCGAGTCCGTGGAGCACAAGCCCGTCGCGTTGGTCAGGGCCAGGAGATAACCTATCCCTCTTCCTCCTCTTCTTCCTCTAACTCCTCCGTCTCCTCCGGCATGAACTCTATTTCCTCGACGGGCAGCCTCGGCGGGTTGAGCACGTATATGCCGAGCTCCCTGGCCCTCTCCATTATCTCGAGCTTCTTCCTCAGGCCCACCGTGCTCGCTATCCTGGCGGCCTGGGTGGCCGGGTTAAGCTTCTCGAGTTCCTCAACGTTGTGGACGAGGACCTCCCTGAAGCCGGAGGGGTGGAGCCCTCTGGCCTTGGAAGGCCCCCTGTAGCCCACCTTCACTATCGGGGGCCATCCCTTCTTCTGGAGCCTCATCTTGCTATCCATGCCCTTAGGCTTGCGCCAGGACTCCTTCACCCTGACGTAGCGCCAGGACTCCTGCCTCACGAAATCGGGCTTCTTGGCCTTGACCTTCTCCCTGAAGGCCACGAGATCCTTGAAAGGCCCTCTGCGGGCCTCGGCCTCCTCCAAGCCCATGGCGTTCTGACCTCGCCCTCCCCATATATAAGTGGTTCGGGCGGATATGCGTTAAGCTTAACATGCCGCGGGAGGCAATACAAAGGGGAGTGAGAACCCTGTCGGTCGCGAAGGAGAAATCCAAGAAGGAAGAGATACTCGAGAGCGTTAGGAAGCGCAAGGTGAAATGCATAACGGGCCCGGACCTCCACTGCAAGAACTGGCAGATAGAAGGGGCCCTCCGCATGCTCTTCAACGTGGTGGACCCTGAGGTCGCCAAGGACCCGGAGAACCTCATAGTCTACGGCGGGACGGGCAAGGCCGCACGGAACTGGGAGTGCTTCGAGGCCATAGTAGAGGCCCTCTTGGAGCTCGAGCCGGACGAGACGCTCCTCATACAGAGCGGTAAGCCAGTGGCGGTCTTCAGGACGCACGAGTGGGCCCCGAGGGTCCTCATAGCCAATAGCCTCCTCGTCCCGGCCTGGGCCACATGGGATTACTTCCTGGAGCTCGAGCAGAAGGGCCTCATAATGTTCGGCCAGATGACGGCCGGGTCCTGGGCCTACATAGGGACCCAGGGCATACTCCAGGGCACCTACGAGACCCTGGCCGCCGTGGCCAAGAAGCACTTCGGCGGGACGCTTAAGGGCCGTTTCGTCCTGACTGCCGGGCTGGGCGAGATGGGAGGGGCCCAGCCCCTCGCCGTCACCATGAACGAGGGTGTGGCCCTGGTCGTCGAGGTCCGCGAGGAAGCCATAAGGAGACGCATAAAGCACAAGTACCTCCAGGAGTGGACGGAAGACCTCGACGACGCCATAGGCGCTGTCCAGTGCGCCCTGGACGAGAAGGAGCCCTTCAGCATAGGGCTGCTCGGCAACGCGGCCGAGGTCCTCCCGGAGCTCTACAAGAGGGGCATAGTACCCGACGTGCTCACCGATCAGACGGCAGCCCACGACCCGCTGAGGGGCTACTACCCGGCCGGCCTATCGCGTGAGGAAGCCGATGAACTCCGCGAGGACGACCCGAAGAAGTACCTCGAGCTGGCCTACAAGAGCATAAGGGAGCACGTGAAGACCATGGTCCTCATGAAGCGCAAGGGGGCCATCACGTTCGAGTACGGGAACAACATACGCCAGAGGGCCTACGAGGCCGGTCTCGAGAACGCCTTCGAGTTCCCGGGCTTCGTCCAGGCCTACATAAGGCCCCTGTTCTGCGAGGGGCGCGGCCCCTTCAGGTGGACGAGCCTGGTAGGGGACCCGGAGGACATCTACAAGCTTGACGAGGTCATACTGGATGTCTTCTCCTACAATACCGAGCTCTGCCGCTGGATAAGGAAGGCCCGCGAGTTCGTGAAGTTCCAGGGGCTCCCGGCCCGCGTCTGCTGGCTCGGCTACGGCGAGAGAGCGAAGTTCGGCAAGATAATAAACGACATGGTCAGGAAGGGCGAGCTAAGCGGGCCCATCTGGATAGGAAGGGACCACCTCGATGGCGGCTCCGTGGCCTCGCCCAGGCGTGAGACGGAGGGCATGCGTGATGGCTCGGATGCCATAGCCGACTGGCCCATACTGAACGCCCTCTTGAACGCAGTAGCAGGTGCCACGTGGGTGGCCGTCCACCACGGCGGGGGAGTGGGCATAGGCTACAGCATACACGCCGGCATGTGCCTCGTGGCCGATGGGACGAAGGAGGCCGAGAAGAGGCTCGAGAGGGTCCTCACGACCGACCCCGGCCTGGCCATAGTCAGGCACGCCGATGCTGGTTACCCGAAGGCCATAGAGATGGCGAAGAAACACGGGATAAAGATGCCCATGATGAAGTAAGCACCGGTTGGAGGTCGTGGTGGACGAGGAGGGCAGGGTTAGGCTACTGAAGGAGTTCGGCCTGACGTGTGATTCGAAACTCGGGTTAAGCCCGAGCAGGAGTGTGAAGAGGATATTATGGAGGGTAAGCTCAGCCTGGGTAGAGCCTTGATAAAAAGCCTAAGAGGCTGCCCACCACGACCGTGATTATAGTCATGATAACTATCATGAGGAGAGTACGCTTCGGGCCTAACTCCTTGAGCGTTACGACCAAGGAGCCCACGCAGGGGAAGTAGAGCGTCACCACG
>CAYNQQ010000047.1:0-6536 GCA_964399385.1 uncultured Candidatus Bathyarchaeia archaeon
AAGCGCAGGGCCGTGAACAAGCGCATCCTCGCCCAGCTCTACAGGCGCGGCCTCAACAGGGCGGGCCGGGTCCAGTGGTTCAACGCCGGGAGGGCCTACAGGGGCATGGGCTCCAAGGTCATAGGGACCTTCTGCTCCTACCTCTCGCACGTGAGGAAGCTGGCGAGGCCCGATATGTTCGTCGTGGGCCTCATGGAGATGGAGCCCGTCATACCCGGGCTCGGGGAAATAGAGGGCCGTTTCTACAAGGTCTCGGTCAGGGCCCCGAGGGAGCTCAGGGCCGAGATAGACGCCGGCAAGGTGCCCTCGGCCGTCCAGCTCCTGAAGGAGGCCACGAAGGGCTTCGGGATTGCCGTCGATGGTCATGCCTATGCCGCGAGCTGCGTCATACCCGCCGATAAGGTGGAGGAGTTCGTGAGGAGGGCCTCAGAGGTCTCCGCCAGGCCGCCCGAGGGCTGAGACCCTCGGGCAGAGCGGGTCAGGGGCCCCTATATCGTCCTCCATGAGGAGGGCCCTCGCGAGGCAGCCCCCCTGGCAGAAATCCCTGATGGGGCAGCTCCTGCAGGGCTCGCGCTCCAGGGTGTCCCTGCCCGAGAGGAGCTCGTCCCTGAAGGCCTCGTATTTCCTCCAGGCCTCTTCTACCCCTTCCCTCACGTTCGACACGCTCAGGTCGAGCGTATCGCAGAGGAGGATGTCGCCCTGGGGGCTTATGTCCATGACGCCCTCAGAGCACTCGAAGATGTAGACCCGCCTCGAGCTGACCACGTCCTCGAGGAAGGGGGCGCACCACACGCAGGCCCTGTAGCCCACCTCCTCCACGGCCTCCTCGACGTCCTTCACGCACCTGACCACCTGGCTGGAGGTGGGCATGAGGTTCCTGCCCCTGCCGCCTGCCCTCCCGGCCGGTATGAGGGGGATTAAGATGGCCTCAGAGGCCCCGACGGCCTCACAGAACAGGGCGTGCTTCCTCCCGAGCCCGTAGGTCAGGGACGATATGGTCATTATGACCGAGAACTCCACACCGTAGCTCCTGAGCTCCGCCATGCCCCTTATGGCCTTCCTCCAGGCCCCCTGCCCTCTTATGGCATCGCAGACCTCCCTGTCAGGCCCGTCGAGGCCCACGAAGGCAAAGGCATCCAGGGACCTCATGGCCCTGGCCACCCGCTCGTCTATCAGGGTGGCGTTGGTCGTGAAGCTGACCCTCATGCCGTCCTCAACGGCCCTCCTGGCGAGCTCGAAGACATCCCGCCTGAGTAGCGGTTCCCCGCCCGTGAAGGAGAGGTGGACCACGCCCAGCTCGGCGAGCTCGTCCACCAGCCTAAGGCCCTCCTGGGTGGTCAGCTCTGGCCCCCTGAAGCGTCCCGCCACGTAGCAGTGCCTGCAGGCCAGGTTGCACCTCGACGTGCAGAGCCATATCGCGAGGGTAGGCCACATCCCCGGGACCGCTCAAGCGGGCGGGCAGGGGTTAAAAAGGCTGATGTAGGCCATACGTGGGCGGTCGGCTTGGACGCGGAACTAATAGTCATAGGGGCCGGGCCGGCTGGCCTGAGCACGGCCCTCTACGCCGCCAGAATGGGCCTCGAGACCCTCGTGCTCGAGAAGGGCCTGGCGGGGGGCCTGATGCTCGAGATACCCCTCATAGAGAACTACCCGGGCTTCCCCGAGGGGGTATCTGGCCAGGAGCTGGCCAAGCTCATGGTGGAGCAGGCCAAGATACATGGCGTTGCCATAAGGGAGCTCGAGGAGGCCGTGGAGCTCGACCTGAAGGGCGAGGTCAAGACCGTGAGGACGAACAAGGGCTTCTACGAGGCCAAGGCCATAGTGATAGCCACCGGCTGCTCCCACAGGAAGCTCGGGGTCCCGGGCGAGGAGGAGTTCAGGGGGAGAGGCGTCAGCTACTGCGGCCTCTGCGATGGCCCCCTGTTCAAGGGCAAGAAGGTGCTCGTGGTAGGAGGGGGCAACGCGGCAGCGGTGACGGCCCTATACCTCTCCGACCTCGCCTCGGAGGTCCTGCTGGTCCACAGGAGGGATGCCTTCAGGGCCGAGGAAGCCCTCGTGAGGCGGATGGAGGAGAGGGGCGTCAAGTTCATCTTGAACTCGGTCGTGACGGAGATATTCGGGGGCGAGGTGGTGGAGGGGGTCCGGCTGAGGAACGTCAAGACGGGCGAGGAATCCCAGGTCGAGGTGGATGGCGTTTTCATACAGGTAGGGGAGGTCCCGAATAGCGAGCTGGCCGTGAGAGCCGGCGTGGAGGTGGACGAGAGGGGCTTCATAATGGTGGACGTGAGGCAGAGGACCAATATAGCTGGCGTCTTCGCGGCCGGGGACGTGACTAATTACCCCGTCAAGCAGGTCGCCACGGCCGTGGGCCAGGGCGTAACGGCTGCCGTGGAGGCCTACGGCTTCGTGAGGAGGCCCTACTGGTTCAGATGAATTTGATGCCGAGGTTCGGCCTCCCGATGCGCTTGCCCATGGTTATGAGGAGCGGCGTAAGGGCCTCGAGGACCCTCGAGTAGGCCAGGGGCCCGCCATCCAAGGGCCTTAGGTTCGGTATGTCCTCGACCAGGCCCATGACGATTTCCTTGGCCCGACCATCGTTGCCGCAGACCACCACATCGCCCTCCACGGGCCTCGGGATATCGCGCAGCAGAGCCGCAGAAACGGTGTGGAAGGCGCTTACCACCCTGGCCTCGGGGAGGAGTTCCGCCACGAGCTCGGCAGCCGAGCCCTCGGGCGGGAGGTCGGGCATGAGGCCCTCCTCCGTCTTCCTCATCGGGACTACGGGGCTCACGACCACGGCCCCGGGCCTGATGTGCTCCCTCAGGGCCTCGCAGGTCGGCCTTAGGCCCTCGAAGGGAATGGTGAAGACCACCACCTCGGCCTCGCCCGCTACCTCCTGGTTGAGGCCGTGCCCGAACTCGTAGGACACTCCTATCTCCTTGAGCTCCCCGGAGAGCTCCCCAGCGACCCTCTCGGCCTTCTCGGCCCTCCTCGAGCCTATGAGGATCTCGTGGCCCGCCAGAGCCCACCTCAGGGCCAGGCCTGGGCCCTGGTTCCCGGTCCCCCCTATCAGGGCTATCCTGAGCTTACTCACTCCTCGCCACCCCCGTCCTCCTCTACCAGGGGTACGACCCTATAATACTCTGAGACGTAGCCGGGCTTCTTGACCACCTTTATGCCCTTATAATCGGCGTGGAGCATTCTTATCTTGAACTCCTCCGGGTCCATGCCACGCCTCTCTATCTGCTCCCTGAGGCAGTTTATCAGCTCTTGGACGGCCCATTTTATCCTGGCCCTCGCCCGCTTATACCTGGAGCCGTAGACCTTGTACATGTTCCTTATCCTCGACCTGACGTAGTAATCCGCGTAGAGGACCACGTTCGCGAACACCACGACGATTATGAGCAGGACGCCGAGGTTCAGCCACCAGAAGTAGGAGAGCAGTATGTCCCTCACGAACTTGAAGCCGGCATGGATGGCCACGAGGACGGCGGCCAGCGCGGCGACGCTGAGGTAGGCGAAGTGCTTCATGGGGGGCAGGACCTTCATCCATTTTATAAGGCTCTTATCGGCCATAGGGACGAAAGCCACCTTTGATACATCCGTCCTTATCTTCTTCCATATGTCCTTGGCCTTCCTGACCCCAGAGTCATCTATGGCCTTCTCGAGCAGGGCGGGGTCCACACACCTGAACTTCCTGTACTCGTCCAGCCAGCTTATCGCCCTGGCGAGCTCCTCCAGGTTCACCTTCCCGGGCGGTCTCGGCCTCCTACGCCTATACCTGAGCCTCCTCCAGACCCTGCTCAAGCATTCCACCTTCTATCCATCTGCTCGTGATGTGTTCGCCTGGAGAACACTTAAGAATTACGTAGCCCCCGCCCGGCGGGACAGGCCTTTCTCAAGGCCTGGTGGAGAAGCCGTGTTTTAACGGGTCGCCCGGCTCCACCACGACGTGCGATATGGCCGTTATGTAGGCCCTGCCCGATACCTCCGGAACCACGGCCCTAAGGCCCCCGACCTTGGTCAGGCCCAGGATACTGCCTCTGAACCTCGTCCCCACTATGCTCTCGTGGACCAGCGTATCGCCCACGTCCATCTCCCCTCTCGCGTGGAGCACCGCCATGCGGGCTGCCGTCCCAGTCCCGCACGGCGACCTATCGAACTGCCCGTCCCCGAAGACCGCTATCTCCCTCGAGAACAGGGGCCCGTCCAGCTCCTCGTATATGAGCGTGAGGCCCACACCCCTTATGAAGGGGTCCTCGGGGTGCCTGGCCTCGAAAGCCCTGTTGACCGCCTCCCTCACCTTGAGGCCGAGCTCTATAAGCTTCTTCAGCTCCTCGAGCCTCACCCTGACGCCCAGCTCATCGGCGCTCACGATGGCGAAGAAATTGCCACCGAAGGCCACATCAGCCCTGACGGTCCCCACGCCCTCGACCTCGACCTCCAAGGTCCTCAGGAGGAAGGATGGTGATTCCACCAGGGATATCTCCTCCACCCCCTCCGGGCCCATCTTCACCCTCGCCTCCACGAGGCCGGCGGCCGTCTCGAAGGGTATCCTGACCTCGGGCCCGCTGGCCCCCACATAACCGAGCTCCACCAGGGCCTTGGCCACCCCCATGGTGGCGTGCCCGCAGGCGTAGAGGTAGCCGTGGGTGTCCATGAAGACGAGGGCGAAGAGGGCATCCGGCCTGGACGGCGGTAGCACCACGGCCCCGAAGCAATCCATGTGCCCCCTCGGCTCGAGTAGGACCGTGGTCCTCACCCAGTCGAGGTTCGACCTGATGTATTCCAGCTTCTCCTTCACGTCCCTGCCCTTAACGGGCGGGAGGCCCCCGAGGACTATCCTCGTGGGCTCTCCTTCCGTGTGGGTATCCACCACGAAGAGCAGGCGTTCCGCCCTCATGCCATCGGGCTCTCGGCCTCAGGGGCCTTAAGCCTTCAGGGCCGGGACGCCCTAATCTTAAATATGGCTCGGGTCCACGGGACCGGGGGAGTTATGCCGAGGGTTAAGGAGAAGGATTACTTCGACCTCGGGAGGGAGCCGGACCTCCTCGTCCTCAAGGCCCTGATAGAGCTCATAGATGGCTACAGGGTCAACTACTTCGGGGACCCGAGGCCCTTCTCGGAGAAGATAGGGGCCAACGCCCTCGGGAGGGAGGTCAGGTCCGAGTGGAAGACCATATACAGGGCCCTGATGAAGATAGCGACCACCGTGGAGAGGATACCGGGGGTCAGGAGCTACGTAAGCCTGCAGTCCGCCCTCAGGTCCCTCAGCATAGTGCTCACGATGATAGGGCTCTCCATCCCCATGATAAACATGGTCAGGGGGGTCCCGACATCGATATGGATACCCTTCTCCCTCGCCACCTGCGGTGCCTGCATGCTGGTGGCCTCCTGGGCCATGGGGAGGAACGTGGCCCTCGCCATAGAGGAGTACTTCAGGGAGCACAAGGAGAAGTACAAGTTCGTGAGGGCTTACCTGGCCAGGGTGAACCAGAAGCTCATAAACTCCCTCAGGAGGCAGCTCGAGACCTCCGGCGAGGACCCGGACAGGTATAGGCTTAAGCTCTTCAATACGGATTACAAGGGCATAAGGGTGGTGAAGAAGCCCAGCTTGTTCAGGAAGAGGTACGTCGTCTCCGTGGAGGTCGGTTAGCTCAGCCGTAGACGCGCCAGTACCTCTTTATGCCCTCGGGCTCGAGGTCTATAATGTAGGCCCTGAAGATGCCCCTGTCGTACTCCGAGCCGGGGTTTATGCAGAGGGTCCGGCCTATGTAGATCTCGCCCGGGGACTCGTGGATGTGGGCGTGGAGGCCGAGGAGGGGCTGGTACTTCTCTATCATCTTCCTGACGGCCTTGCTGCCCACGGGCTCCATTATCGGGTGCCCTCCCACGAGGATGGGCCTCTTGTCCTTGTCCAGCCTCGGGGCCAGGTCTATGGTGGAATCGTAGGGCGGGCAGTGGATATTGCAGACGAGGTTCGTGTAATCATCTACCATCTTGAATATCTTCTCCAGCCTCTTCTCGAGCTTGTGCTCGGGCTCCTCTCTCGGGGACTGCCATGGCGTCGGGTTCACCCACTCGCAGCTTATCATGGGGTGGACATCATCAAGGTAGACCACCCTCCCGAGCGGGTACTCCACGCGCTCGCAGGCCTTTATCACGTCATCCACGACGAAGCTATCGTCGTTCCCGGGGTTGACTATGACCCTAACATGGGGGGGCACTTTCTCCTCTACCAGCTTCATCCACCTCTCCATCTCCTTGACCACTATCTCGTCGAAGAGCTTCTCCTGCTTCTTCGGGTCCTTCGCCATCTCCATGACCTCATCGTAGGTGCACCTCCAGGGGTACATGCCGGCGAACCTTATCTTGCGCTCCATCTCCTTTATCTCCTCCTCCGTCCTGAGGACCCATTCCCTCTCGAAGATGTAGGGCGTCCTCCAGGTCCCATCGCCCATATCGACTATCGGTATTATCTTCTTGCCCGTGAGGTCGCCGTTCATCATCAGTATATCGGCCTTGAACTCCTTCCA
>CAYNQQ010000048.1:0-6512 GCA_964399385.1 uncultured Candidatus Bathyarchaeia archaeon
TGATGAACGTGACCTGTATCTTCTCTATGAAGGGCAGCTCGCTCTTGAACAGCCTTATGAGGACCTTGCCTATGTAGGTGAAGCTGTTGAGGCCCTTCTGGAAGGACTTCTTGCTCAGCCTGAGCCAGATGTCGTAGCGCTGGTTGAGGTGCATGAAGCCCTCTATGTAGTTGCAGAACTCGTGGATACGCCTCTCTATGACGCCCTCGAGTTCCTCCTCCACCTCCTTACCGGCCACCTCGACCAGGATGCCGAGGGGGTAGCTGCCCCCCTCCTCAAGGTCCTTTATATCGGGGCCTATTATCGTTATCTTGCCATCCTCTACCTCCTCCATCTTACGGGCCCGGACCAGCTCGAATTTGTACTGTACCTTGGGCCCCCCGAACTCGACGTACATCTGCTTCCTCCTTATTCGCTCGCCCTCGTAGACGACGCCCACGTCAACCGGGATGTCCTCGAACATGGACATCTCCCTCACCTCCCACCCAGGCCCTCTATCACCGCCTTAAGGTTTTTCACGTGCTCCTCAGGCCTCGTGTTCGGGAAGGAATAGGTCGCATGGGGCTGGTAGTAGGGGTCAAGCGTTATGACGCGCAGGTGGGGCGCGAAGTCCTTCAGGCTGGCCAGGAGGACCCATTCCATATAGTAGGGCAGGCCGGCCACTAAGACGAGGTCATACTGGCCTTTGCCGTCCAGCCCCTCCCAGCCCGGGTCCACGAGCCTCTGCCCTATGTCGAGGGCCGACATAATGGCTGCTGGCTCGAGGCCTCTCTCCATAAGGGCCTTGCCCACGTGGGCCGTGGCCACGACGGGCAGGCCGGCCTTCTTGGCGAACTCCACGAGCAGGTCCAAGAAGGTGGTGCCCTCAGAGAGCTCCATCTCCATAGCCTCGTGGCCTATTATCATGAGAGGCCTCTTGGCCTTCTTCAGGAGGGCGGCGACCACCTGGGGCCTCCTTATGGGCGTGGCCTTCACGGTCCCCGGTACCTCGGCCCTCTGCCAGGGCTCGACCGCCAACTTCCGACACCCAGGGTGGCAGAGGTCCAGCCTATAAGTCTTTTTCGGCTGATAGGACGGGCGGCGTTAAATATACGAGGGCGTCGTCTCAGCCCCGGCGGGGGGCAAGTCTCGCGAGCAGCTCCCTTGCCATGCTCACTATCCTGTCCACCTGCTGGACGGCCGTCCCGAGGTACCCCTCCGGCCTCAGGATGGCCTCGAGTTCCCCTGGCCCTAAGAGGGCCCTAACCTCCTCGGACTCGGCCGCCACCTCCTCGAAGGGTCTCCCCTCCCCTATGGCCCTGAGGCAGAGGGACCTGACGAGCCTGTAGGCGTCATCCCTCGCCATGCCCCTCCTGGTCAGCTCGAGCATGAGGGCCTCGGACATTATGAGCCCCCCGGTCAGGGCCAGGTTGCGGGCCATCCTGTCAGGCCTGATCTCGAGGCCCCTGAGGACCCTTATCATGAGGTAGACCATGTAATCCACGAGTATGAGGGCCTCAGGCACGATGAACCTCTCGGCCGAGGATTGCGTCAGATCCCTCTCGTGCCAGGTCGGTATGTTCTCGAGCGCGGGCACGACCAGGCCCCTGATGACCTTCGCGAGACCGCAGATACGCTCGCACATGACCGGGTTCCTCTTGTGCGGCATGGTTGACGAGCCGACCTGCGCTCTCTCGTCGAAGGGCTCGGCCAGCTCCCCTATCTCCGTCCTCTGGAGCTCCCTTACCTCGGTGGCCATGTTATCGAGCGTGGAGGCCACCATGGCCATGAGGCATATGAGCTCGGCCAGCCTATCGCGCTGGATTATCTGGGTTGAGATCTCGGCCGGCCTGAGGCCGAGCATGGACATGACGAGCTCCTGAATTTCGGGCCCCTTGGGGCCGAGACCGGCCATGGTTCCCACTGCACCGCTCATCTTGCCCACCAGAACGCGCTTCTCGCACTGCTCGAGCCTCTCGATATGCCTCATCAGCTCGGCGGCCCAGACCGCGAACTTGAAGCCC
Source organism: uncultured Candidatus Bathyarchaeia archaeon (assembly GCA_964399385.1). Lineage (GTDB taxonomy): Archaea > Thermoproteota > Bathyarchaeia > EX4484-135 > EX4484-135 > EX4484-135. The sequence goes on from CAYNQQ010000048.1 coordinate 2,004, forward strand.
AGCGTTATCGGCAGGGCATGCTGGCCGTGGGTCCGGCCCACCATGACGGTCCTCTTGTGCCTCTCGGCCAGGTCGGCCAGCAGGGCCAGGAGTTCGGCCAGCCTGGCCTTCAGGATGCCGATCGCCTCCTTGAGCTGGAGGGCGAGGGCCGTATCAAGTATATCGGAGCTGGTGGCCCCGAGGTGGACGTAGCGGCCTGATGGGCCACAGGCCTCGGAGAGGGCCCTGACGAGGGCCATGGTCTCGTGTTTTATCTCGGTCTCTATCTCCCTCGCACGCCTTATTATACGCCTCACGGCCTCCTCGGAGGTCGCGGTGCGCCAGATCTTCTCGGCGTCCTCGCGGGGTATGTTGCCCACCTCTGCGTGGGCCCTGGCCAAGGCCGCCTCCACGAGGAGCATCTTCCTCAGCCTATTCTCGTCCTCGAATACCCTGACCATCTCCGGGGTCCCGTAGCGGCCCGTGTCTATCGGGAGGACGGGCAATACCGGGCACCGGTCTGGTATCGTCCCAATCCGTTTTTAAGTTAGCTGGCCGAGCTGCCAGTAGCGGGGGAAAGGATTTGCCCTGCACGGTGGTCGTGTGCGGCTTCTTCGGGGACACGGGGAAGGGCAAGATAATATCGTATCTGGCCCTCGCTGACGACCTCGACCTGGCCGCGAGAGGAGGAGTTGGGCCGAACGCCGGCCACACGGTCGTCTACAAGGGCCGGAAGTACGTGATGAGGATGCTCCCCTCGGCCTTCGTGAACGAGCGCTGCAGGCTGCTCCTCGGCCCGGGCGTGCTCGTGGACCCCGATGTGTTCCTGAAGGAGGTCGAGATGGTGAAGGCCCGCGGGCGCGTGGGCCTCGACCCTAATTGCGCTATAATCGAGGAGAAACATAAGCAGGCCGATAGGAAAGGGTACCTCAAGGAGAAGATAGGGACCACGGGCTCGGGCTGTGGCCCATGCAACGCTGATAGGGCCCTGAGGATCGCCAAGCTGGCCAGGGACGAGCCGAGGCTTAAGGAGTTCCTAACGGACGTCCCTCTCGAGGTCAACAGGGCCATAGATGAGGGCAAGAAGGTGCTCCTCGAGGGGACGCAGGGCACCTTCCTGTCCCTCTACCACGGCACCTACCCCTACGTGACCTCTAAGGACGTGACAGCCTCCGCCATCTGCTCCGATGTGGGCGTGGGGCCTACCAAGGTAGATGATGTCATAGTGGTCTTCAAGGCCTTCGTCACGAGGGTCGGGGCAGGCCCCCTCCCCGGCGAGCTGAGCCAGGAGGAAGCCGAGAGGAGGGGCTGGGTGGAGGTGGCCTCCGTGACGGGCCGTAAGAGGAGAGTGGCCCCCTTCAACTTCGACCTGGCGAGGAGGGCCGTCATGCTGAACGGGGCTACCCAGGTGGCCCTGACGAAGATAGACGTCCTCTTCCCTGAGTGCGCTGGCGTGAGGGAGTTCGAGGAGCTCTCGGGGAAGGCCAGGGAGTTCGTGCTCAAGGTCGAGAAGGAGCTCGGGGTACCCGTCTCCCTGATAGGGACGGGGCCTGAGGTAGAGGAAGTAGTGGATAGGCGTTACGAGCTCGGCTTAAAAGAATGAGGGGAAACCTTAATACGCCTCCAAGCCAGCGATGTGGAAATGCTGGCGAGGAGGAAGGGAGTACTAAGGGCCATCCTCATCAGCGTGCTCTTAGGCCTGGCCATAGGCTTCATGGTAGGTTACGAGGTCGGCAAACGCATCTCGCCGGGCATGGGTTCCATAGAGATCATAATGGTTTACGGTTCCGAGAAGAGGGAGTGGATAGAGGCCGTGGTCCCGGAGTTCGAGGAGTGGTATGAGGAGAAATTCGGGAGGCCCGTGAGGGTCATCTGCATACCCATGGGCTCGGGCAAGTCCATGAGCCAGATATTGCTGGGCCAGATCAAGCCCGTGGTCTGGAGCCCTGCCTCATCCGTCTGGATACCACTAATGAACTACCTCTGGGAGCAGGACCACCCGGACTTGGTAAAGAAGTACGGGCCCATCGTCAAGGAGTGGAGCCCCCTCGTCTCGTCCCCCATAGTCATAATAACTTGGGAACACCTCCAGGAGTCCTGGAACCTGACGGGCTTCAAGGGCCTCTACGAGGTGGTGAAAGAGGGGGCGGACGTCAAGTTCGCCCACACCGACCCCTTCCTCTCCAACTCCGGCCTCATGGCCGTCCTGTTGGAGCTCGTCTCGGCCACCGGCAAGGAGCCCCCCGAGCTCAGGGTAGACGACATGACCAATGAGACGGTGAAGGAATTCATAAGGACCATAGAATCGAGGGCCGTAGATTACATGAGCAGCACGGGCTTCCTCGTGGAATCAATGGCCTCCGAGGGCCCGGAGAAGAAGAACGTGGTCGTGGCCTACGAGAACCTCGTGATATATTACAACAGGATGGGGGTCAAATGGGGCAGGCTGGTGGCCGTCTACCCGGAGGAGGGCACCCTGCTCAGCGACCACCCCTTCTGCATCCTGAATGCCCCCTGGGTGACGGAGGAGCAGGCGGAGGTCGCCAAGCTCCTCCTCAGGTTCCTTCTCAGGGCCGATATCCAGGCCAGGGCCATGAAGTTCGGCTTCAGGCCCGTGAACGAGACCGTAGAACTCGACCCGAGCGTCTTCAACAGCGAGAATGGCGTTTCCCTGGAGCTGCCCTGCAGGGTTCTCGACCCGTCGGGCATGGATGGCGAGGTGGTCCTCCTGCTGCCCGACCTATGGCTCGCCTGCAGGCCCTGAGGAGGTGAAAAAGGCTGAACACGCGGGAGCTCGAGAAGAAATTATCCGGAAGGGCTTTCAGGCTCCTCTTCGACGCCTTTACCATCCTCTTTTTCGTCCTCATCATCTTGCTCCCGACCCTATTCCTCTTCGTCTACGTGATAACGGATTGGGACGAGATTGTCGAGTTCGTGTTCAGGAACCCCGTGTCGGGTAGCATAAGGTGGTCGAGGATGCTGAGCGCCATAAGGATATCCTTCCAGGTGGCCTTCGTGACGACAGCGATAGACCTGTTGATAGGCATCCCCCTCGCCCTCCTATTGGCCCGTTACGAGTTCAGGGGGCGGAGGGTCCTCGATGCCCTCGTGGATCTCCCCATGGGCGTCCCCTCGGCCGCCCTTGGGGCCTCCATGGTCCTGTTCTGGTCCACGAGCTACGGCCTCGGGCCCCTCCTCGGCCACCCGGAGGGCCTCCTCGCCAGGGGCTTCTGGCTCATAGTCCTCACCCATGTCACGTTCACCTTCCCCTACATAGTCAGGTCCCTCGTGGGCGTCATAGAGGGCGTCGATATCACGTACGAGCACGCCAGCAGGACGCTCGGGGCCCCATCCTTCACGACCTTCAGGACCATAACGGCCCCCCTCTCCCTGCCCGGGATAATAGCCGGGGCCATCCTGGCCTTCACGAGGAGCCTGGGCGAGACGGGCGCCACCATGATAGTGGCCGGCCTGGTGGAGACGGCCCCCCTCGCGGTGGTGGCCATGCACGAGAGGAGGCTGGTGGCCTCCGCCGCCTTCCTAAGCATGCTCTTAGTGCTCGTCGGGGTGGCCATGCTGGCGGTTATGAGGTTCGTGGCCGAGAAGTTCGGGATACCGTTCAGGGGGGCCTGGCCCGAGGTCGAGAAGAAGCTCTCAGGCAAGGCCCAGAGGACCTTCAGGGACATAGGGACCCTCTCCTTCCTCGGGGCCATCGTGATCCTGCCCTCGTGCTTCTCCATACCCTACGTCGTGAGGTTCTGGCCCGTGGTCTTCCACGAGGTCTTCCTGGCCGAGGACGAGAAATGGAAGCTCCTGATAGATGCCCTCATGACCTCCTTCGAGGTGGCCTCCCTCGCCACCGCCATAAACCTCGTCCTCGGCCTCTGCATGGCCATAGTCATAGTGAGGCGTGATTGGGGGCGGGCTAACAGGGTGCTGGACATGCTGGTCGACGTGCCCCTCGTCATACCGACAGCCGCCTTAGGCTTCTCGGTCTACCTGTTCTGGGGGCCCAGGGGCCTTGGCCTCCTCGAGACGGGCTTCTGGCTCATAGTCCTCACCCACGTGGTCTTCACGTACCCCTACGTGGTCAGGACGCTCGTCGCGGCCCTCAGGAGCGTGGACCCATCGCTCGAGGAGGCCGCGAGGACGCTCGGGGCCCCGCCCCTGACGGCCTTCAGGACCGTGGTCCTGCCCCTGATAGGCTCCGGCCTCTTCGCCAGTGCCATCCTGGCCTTCACGAGGAGCTTGAGCGAGACGGGCGCCACCATAGTGGTCATGGGGACGGCCAGGACCGTCCCCGTCCTCATAGTGGAGTGGATGGAGGCATCCGTCCATGCGGCTGCCTTCGCCTCCGCCATACTCATATTCGTCTGCTACGGCCTCCTCCTGGCCCTGAGGTACGCCACGAGGAGGTGAGCGCCCTGCCGGACGTGAGGCTCGTGAACGTCACGAAGACGTTCGAGGGCGGGCGTATAGTGGCCGTCGACCACGTGAACCTCCACGTCAGGGATGGCGAGTACTTCTGCA
>CAYNQQ010000049.1:0-6443 GCA_964399385.1 uncultured Candidatus Bathyarchaeia archaeon
CGGGTCGGCCCGTCACGAGGTCTTCATCCCTGCCCCGTCCAGGTCAGGCTGGGACGGCTACCTCATCCCCGCACCCATGAGGCCGGGGGGCAGATAAGCTTTCCCGGCATCACCTCGCCCTCGAGGGCAGCCTCTTCCTGAGCGCCCTGAGGGTGCCCGAGGCATCCACGACGTGAATGGCCACGGGCTTCCCATCGTGCTCCGTGATGGAGGCTATGGCCGCCCTCACCAGCCCCATGTGCTTGTGCCAGCACCTCACTATGCCCACGCCCCTGCTGGCATCGTATTCCACGAGCCTGAGGCCAGCGCGGGAGGCACCATCCTGGCCGAAGAGCGAGAGTATGGCCTTGAGAAGGAGCTCCTCCAGCTCGCGGCCATCTCCGGGCAGGTTCCCCTCCACCTTGAGGCCCAGATACCTCTTCCTCAGCCTCCTGACGGGCAATCCTCCCCCCGCCTGACCACCCTTATGCCAGGGGCCACGAAGCCCGGGTCGAGCTTGGCCCTGTTCCTATCCAGCATGGCGAGAGGGACCTTGGAGAGGGCATCGAGGGCCTCCTCGAGCGTCAGGTCCAGGAGGGTGGCGAGGTAGGCGAGCTCCCTCGGCCTCCTCATCAGTATGGGCTCGTCCGCCCCGCTGCATATCACAACGGGCACCCCGTAATCCCTCGCCGTGGCCACCTCCCTCCTGAGCTTCCCGAGGAGAGCCAGCCTCTTGCTCAGGGGGAGCTTGAACAAGGGCATGAGGTCTATCTCGAGGGCGCAGTTCGAGCCCGAGGCCAGCTCGGCCTCAGCATCATCGAAGTACCTGGCCCCGGGCTCGAGGGGGAACATGAGGAAATCCACACGCCTATCCCTCGCTGCCACACGCGCGACCTCCTTGTTCTGGCACAGGACCCCTATGAGCTCGAACCTACGCCTGAGCTTCCTCAGGGACCTGAGGAGCTCCCTCCTGCTCGAGGGGGCGAGGTCAACCCTCGTGGCGAGGTCAAGGCCCAGGCTCGAGGCCAGTTCCTTGAGCCTGGATAGCCGGTCCTCCCTCAGGGACGGGTCGAGGGGCACCGCGATGGCCGAGAAGCCCATGCCCCTGGCTCTGAGGGCCAGCCTCCTGAAGCCCTCCTCGTCCTCGAAGGGGCAGGCCAGGTGCATGTCCGCGAACTTCCTCAAGGCCCGGCGGCCCTCCTTATGGCCTCCCTTATCTCCTCGGCCTTGGAGCTCGAGAAGGATATCTTTATCCAGATGGGGTCCGAGGCACAAAGCCTGAGCCTGCCCAGGAAGGCCTGCTGCTTGTCGAGCCTCAGGTAGAGGGAGCCCCCGCTCATCCTCCTGCGGAGGCCAGCGAGGAGCTCGAGCCTGTCCTCCTCGGGCAGCCCGGATATTATGTGCTCGAAGACGGCCTGGGCGAGCTCCCTATCCCTTATCCTGGCCCTGATGAGCCTTATCGGGTTGCCGTGGTGGCCCTTGAAGTTCTTCACCTTAAACCTGACCTTAACCTCGGCCCCGGGCGGGAGAACAGCCTTAGCGGCCTGGAGGACCTTATCCAGGTCCTCTGTCGCGTGGGCTATCAGCTCTATCTCCATGCCCGTGACCGAGGCGCTCATCTACCCTCCTCCCGCCCGCGAGCCCTTATAGCTTGAGGCCTCAGCCCAGGGGGTGATGGCGTCCTATAAGGTCGTGCGGTGCCCGAGGTGCGGCTGGGTCCAGATAACGGCGGCCGAGAAGGCGACGAGGTGCAGGAGATGTGGCTCGAGCATAAGGCTCGAGGAGCAGAAGCCCCTTGCCGTGGCCAGGACGGCGTCCGAGGCCAGGGAGAAGCTCCTGGCCCTGAAGGCTAAGCTTAAGAAGGCGGGGAGCATCAGGCACCCGCGATGAAGGAGATATGGCTTCCATACGGTAGGGCCAAGCTGAAGATCGAGGTGCCGGAGGAGAGGTTGCTCGGCATCGTGGAGCCAAGGCGGGTGCAGGGCACCCCCGACCCAGCCGCCGAGGTGGCGAGGTCTCTCTCGGAGCCGATAGGTGCGGAGGTCCTGACCTCCATAGCTGGCCCCGGCGATAAGGTGGTCATAACGGCCGAGGACCACACGAGGCCAGCGCCCTCCTGGCTCATGGTCCCGCCCATACTCGATGAACTCGCGAGGGCGGGCGTGAGGGACGAGGACATAACGGTCCTCTTCGCCTGCGGGACCCACAGGGCCGTCAGGCCGGAGGAGGCCGAGAAGCTCCTGGGCCCCGAGGTCCTGAAGCGCGTCAAGGTGTTGAGCCACGATTGCCGGTCGCCTGACCACGTCCTCCTGGGCGAGACGAGCTTCGGGAACAAGGTCGAGGTCGATAAGATCTTCGCCGAGGCCGATGTCCGCGTGCTCACGGGGGATATCGACCTACACTACTACGCTGGCTACGGAGGGGGTAGGAAGAGCGTCCTCCCGGGGGTTTCCTCGCTGAGCACCATAAGGTTCAACCACGCCATGCTCCTCCACCCGAGGGCGAGGATGGGGGTCCTCGAGGGCAATCCCGTCCACGAGGACATGATGGAGGCCGCGGAGCTCGCGGATGTCGATTTCATCCTGAACGTCGTCATGAACGCCGAGAACCAGGTGGTCAGAGCCTTCGCCGGCGACCTGAAGGATGCCTTCTTCAGGGGTGTGGAGCTCGTGGACCAGATATACAAGGTTCCCGTGGAGGGGAAGGCCGATATAGTGGTCGTGAGCCCTGGAGGCCACCCACACGACATAGACCTCTACCAAGCCTACAAGGGCATACACATGGCCCTCGAGGTCGTGGAGGAGGGGGGCGTCATCCTGGCCTTAGCCGAGTGCCCGGAGGGGCATGGCCATAAGGTCTTCTACGAGTGGATGACCAGGTTCAAATCGGTAGAAGAGGTGGAGGAGGAGATAAGGAATAACTTCGTCCTCGGAGGACACAAGGCATATTACCTGATGAGGGCTCTTGAGAAAGCCCATATAATACTGGTCTCCAAAATGCCTCCCGATATGGTCAGGGATGTCTTCAGGCTCGAGCCAGCGAGGGATTGGCAGGAGGGGCTCGAGAAAGCCTTTGATTTGGCCGGCCGCGATGCCAGCCTCCTCATCATGACGCACGGCAATATAACCCTGCCGGTTGTGAGCTCGTAAGGTTAATTTGGGAGCTGGGCCCACGGCCAGATGGCCGAGGAGTGGCCGGCCTTGGACTTCAGGCTGAGGGAGTTCAGGCCCGAGGACCTCGATAGGGTAATCCACATAAATGAGACCTGCCTTCCCGAGAACTACTCGAGGGGCTTCTACATGGCCATCCACAAGTCATACCCGGATCTCTTCCTCGTGGCCGAGCGCGGCGGGGAAATCGTGGGCTACATAATGTGCAGGATAGAGGGCTTCTTCTGGCAGAAGAAGAAAGGCCACGTCATATCCATAGCCGTCCTCCCGGAGCACAGGCGCAGGGGCATAGCGACCGCCCTCATGGAGGAGGCCCTCTCGCGCATGACCAACCGCTACGGGGCCTCCGAGTGCTACCTCGAGGTGAGGGTGAGCAACACGCCAGCCATAAGGCTCTACGAGAAGCTCGGCTTCAGGAAGACGGATAGGATAAAGGGGTACTATATGGATGGCGAGGACGCCTACATCATGACCAAGGTCTTCGGGGCCCGGTCCTGAGGGCTCTGTAGGACATGAGCATCGGCAGCAAAGCCAGGGAGAGGGGGAGAGCGGATAGGAAAAGGCTCCCCTCGGGCCCTATCAGGTCGGCGACAAGGCCCCCGAAGAGGCCCAGGATAACGCCCACGTTCTTGAGCACCTCACAGCTCCCCACGGCCTCTGCCCTCGTGTCCTCGCCCGAGAACTCCGCCGGGCTCAGCATGTAGCCCAGCATGAAGAAGGGCCACACGGGCATGAGCCAGAGGGCCACCAGGACGGCCGGGCTCGAGGCCAGGGCGAAGACCGGCATCATGACGGCGTAGCAGGCCACCGAGAGGGACATGGTCCTCAGGCCCCCGATCTTCTCGACGGCCCCCCTCCCGAGGGCGAGGGCTGCCGCCGCCACCACGGAGTTGACCCCCATGAGGAGGCCCACGAGCTTCTTGGAGCGCCCGAGGGCATCGTATATCTTCACCCTCATGGGTGGGCCAGCCCACTGGAGGCCGAGCCAGCTCAGGAAGACGCCCGCGAGGAGGAGGCCGAAGCCCTTCCTGGCCCTGAACCTCGGGGATAGAGCCCCCCTAAGGTAGGTCCCGAGGGGCTCCTCCTTCCTCGGAAGCTCTACCTCGTCGTAGGCGGTGAGGATGAGGGGAAAGGCCAGCAGGAAGGCGAAGGAGGTCAGGAAGGTGCCCTCAGGGCCTAAGCCCTCTTCCAAGAGGCCCATTATGCTTGAGCCGAGGGCCCAGCCGAGGGAGCCGACGAGGGAGTAGGAGGCGGTGGCCTTCTCCCTCTCCGGGTCGCTCGTGAGAGCCGCCACCAGGGCCGGGAAGGCCACACCCCACGAGAAACAGCTCAGGACGTAGAGGGCGAGGAGGCCCCAGATGCTACGGCTGAATAAGGCCATGAGGGCAACGGGCACGGCTGAGGCCAGGAAGCCCAGGACCATGAAGGGCTTCCTCCTCCCGTAGTAATCCGAGAGGGCACCCCAGAGCCTCGAGAGCAGGTAGGTCATGGCGGCCAGCGAGTCCATCAGGGATATGTGCAGGTAGGCGGCCCCTATGTCGTAGAGCCTGTAGTTGAGGTAGGGCCAACAGATACCCCACCCCACGTTCACCACGAAGCCCGAGGCCACCACCAGCCTGGTTCCACGCCTCATGACCTACACGCTTAGTGTGGCCCCCGGGCGAACGCATAAAACCTTGTTCGAGCACCCAGCCCCATTAATAGATGAGGGTCTGAGGGTGAGGTTCAGGCGTGTCCAAGAGGTCGGGAAGGGCACCCTCGTGGTCTCGCTACCCAAGCCCTGGGCCAAGAAGATGGGCGTGGGCAAGGGCTCCATACTGGCCGTCAGGGAGGGGCCGGGGGGCCAGCTCATAATAGAGCCCTTCAGGGGGGAGGAGAGAGAGGCCCTGAGCATAACGATAAACTGCAGGGGGAAGACGCCCACCCAGGTCGAGTGGATACTGATAGGGGCCTACCTCATAGGCTACGATACCATAGAGGTCGTGGATGAGGAGATGAGGCCGGAGGTGAAGGCAGCGGTCAGGAAGACCGTGAGGGGCCTGGCTGGCCTCGAGATAGTAGATGAGGACTCAAGGCGGGTGGTGATAGACTGCCTCGTGGACCCATCCGCCATCGCCCCGAAGACCCTGCTGGCGAGGAAGAACGCGATAACCATAAGCATGCACTCAGATGCCATAAGGGCTCTCGTGGAGGGGGATAGGAAGCTCGCCAAGATGGTCATAGATAGGGACGAGGAGGTCGATAGGCTCTACTTCCTCCTCGTAAGGCTCCTCAGGACGGCCATAAGAGACGTTAAGCTCGCCCACAGGTTCGGCCTCACGCCCGTGGACTGTCTCGATTACAGGATGGCGGCAAAGCTCGTCGAGTTCATAGGGGACCACGCGGTCGACCTGGCCCGTATAACCTTCGAGCTCCCGGAGGGCTCCGGCCTGAGGGCCATTGAGGAAGGCCTCGAGGAGGCGAGGGAGGTGCTGAGGGAGATGCAGGACCTCGCTATGAAGGCTTTCCTCTCAAAGAGGGAGGAAATGGTGGCCAGAGTGAAAGAGGAACTCGGAAGCCGTATAGCCACCATCATAGGGGAGCTGAAGGAGGAAACCGGGAAGCTCGGCCAGTTCGCCCACCTGGCTCTCTCGTCCGTCCACCTCATAGAGGAGATGGTCAAGTGTTGCGTGGACATAGCTGACCTGGTCATACCGGTCGGGGTCGAGGTGAGCTGAGCTATGGCTCCCCGGGCTGGAGGCGTAGGGCTTAAGGCCCGGGCCGACGCGGGGGATGCGTCATGAAGGAGGAGCTGAACGTAGAAGTGAAGGCCAAGATAGCCGACCCGGGGGAGGTCAAGAAGAAACTCCTCCAGCTCGGGGCGGAGGAGGTAGGCCTTTTCCCACAAACAGATACCTATTTCCTGACCGGCAGGGGCAGGCTTAAGCTAAGAGAGATCGAGGGCCTCGAGGAGGCCGAGCTGATATACTATGAACGTGGGGACGAGGCGGGGCCGAGGCCCTGTAGAGCCGTGGTCATGAGGATATCGAGGAAAGCGGCAGAGGCCCTCAAGAAGGCCCTGCCCACCAGATCGGTGGTCAGGAAGGCCAGGCACATCTTCAGGCTCGGGCCCACGGAGATCCACGTGGATGAGGTGGTGGGCCTCGGGTTCTTCCTCGAACTCGAGGTCAAGACGGGGCCAGAGGTCAGCCCCCGGGATGCCCTCAAGATAGCGCGCGATCTCCTGAGCAAGCTGGGCGTGAGGGATGAGGACCTGGTCCCCTACTCCTACGGCGATATGGTGGCCAGGGAGGC
>CAYNQQ010000050.1:0-6381 GCA_964399385.1 uncultured Candidatus Bathyarchaeia archaeon
TCGGGCCTCCCGAGCCCGCAACCCGGGTTCAAATCCCGGCGGCCGCACCACGAGCTAAAAGCTCTGTCCTCCATGCTTCACGAAATACGAAGTTAAAGGAAAATCTTAAATACGGAGAATTCTGTTTATGAACAGGGGATGGTACATGGGTTTCTGTGAATATCTAGACCGGGGCCGATGTACACTACTTGAAGAAAGATGCTTCAGATTAAGGGAATGGAAAAGGTGCGATTTTGCCACGCATTATGAACGATTGTTAGTCAAGCCTACAGACCCGCCCCTGACAATTAGACTTAAGGAAATGCTTAGACCGCGGGTTGTCGAGCGTTGGAAGAAATACGCTAGGGAGGGGGCTCCCTCAGGCATGAAGAGAATGACTGGAGGACCTTTAGAGGAAGTTGTTATAGAGCTGATCAAGTCAGAGCTTTCGGGTCTCGATGTTGAGATACTGATGAGAAAGAAGATTACATTATTAGAAAAAGTTATCAATATAATGCCAGATTGTATCATCAGGAAGAGCGAAAAACCGCAATCCTTCATATCTATTAAGACTTGGATAGGGCCTGGCGCGAGCATAAGAGACATACTTGCTAAGGGATTTCTAGTTAAAAGAGCCTTCGGTGAGATAAATGTTAAGATGTATGCTGTTGCCCTTATGCCCTATGCATTACCTAACATTAACAGAATAATTGATGTCTATAGACCATATATCGATGGGATATATTTTATCTCAGAGCCACCATACATAGATGAGCTAATAGCCGAGTTAAAGAGAACATACTCCTAAAACCTGAAAAAAATCAGCAAAAAGTAACCCCCTGCTCTTCGTCGGGTTTAACTTAGAAACTTTCATTGTTTAGCCTCCTCCCTGGCCTTAAGCTCTACCTCCCTCAGGTCCACCATATCGAGGCAGTAGTAGAAGGCCCTGTCCAAGAGAGAGCAGAGTTGCTCCCCTCTCAGCTTGGTGAGCTCGAACTCCTCCCTGTACGGCATGCCGCCCACGGATATGGTCCCGTCGTGCTCCACGGAGCCCTCGAGGGCCCAGATGCTGTGGCCCGCGACCTCGACGCGGGGGCCGAGCTCCACGTTCCCCCTGGCCAGGATGTCGAGGACCTTGGTCTCGGCCCCCACGCGCACGTCCCCGTCGAGGCAGACCACGATGCAGTCGCCCAGGTCGCACCTACGGCCCACCTCGACGTTCTTCCTCCCGATGATGCACCTGCCCACCCTGGAGGAATCGCCCACGACCACCCTATCGCCGAGGAGGCCCTCGTCCACCACGACCCTGCTCCCGCACTCGATGGCGGAGGAGATGACGAAGCCGTAGACCCTGGTCTCATCCATGATCCTGGCCTGGCTCCTCCCGAAGATGCTGCCGAGTATCTTGCACCTCCTCCCGACCATGACCCTTAGGCCGAAGACATCGCCCCCCACCACGGCCCCATCCTTTATGATGATGTCCCTCTCAAGCTGGGCCCGGCGCCTCGGGAGGATCGGGAACTCGTGCTCGTAGCCCTCCTGGACCACCACCATATCGTCCGTCTCCATGTAGCCGAGCTTGGCGTAGATGTACTTCTTCTCGCCCGACATCAGGGCCTCACCCCCACGGCCCTGGCCAACTCCTTGTAGAAGTGCGATGAGATGAAACCCCTCCTCACGAACTCCCTGACGCCATTCATTATGGCCCTCAGGTCCTTCGTGAAGATGGAGAACCTCCCCGCCTCGCGAAGGGCATCAGGCCTGCTGGAGAAGGCCCTGGCCAGCTCATCGAGCGATGGGTCGAGGGGCTCCGAGAACTCTACGTAATCCCTGAGCCAGGAGATAGCCTTCTCCCCCGGCCTCTTCATCACCTGGGGCGGCAGGACGTAGGTGCGCTTCAGCCCTCTCTCGGCTATCTCGATGACCCAGAACGGGAGGTAAAAGACGGTCGGCTCCCCGATCTTCATCCTCACGTGGTAGGCCTCTCTGGCGCGGCGCTGCTCCACCAGCCTATGGCTCATGTCCTCTATGGCCCTCAGGGCCCTCCTCTCCTTCCCCCTGAGCACCTCCCTCACCGTTATGAAGGGCAGGAGCAGCCTGGCCAGCTCCTCCGCCATGAGCTCGCGGAGCTTGCTCAGGTCATCCATCAGCTTATCCCTATCCCTCTCGATCAATATTATGTGCCTCCTGAGCCGGCTCAACCTCATCTCACGTTCCTCCCTGAGCCTCCTGAGGCGCCTATCGTAGAGCTCGCGTATCTCCCTCTCGTGCTCCTCGAAGAACCTCAGCAGGTCTTTCTCGAGACTGCTGAGGCCCATCTCTATCTTATCGAGCTCCTCCCTCAGGCGCTTCTCCCTGGCCTTAAGCTCCTCAAGCTCTTTCTTACCGAACTCGAGCTCTCTCCTCAACGTCGCTATCTCATAGTAGAGGCCCTCCTTCTCCATCTTCTTCAGCTTCTCCTCGAGTTCTTCTACGTGCTTCTCGCGCTCGACTATCTCGTTCTCGAGGCGCCCGAGCTCCCTGGCTATGCTCACCCTGGCGCTGAGCTTACCCACGTCCAATTGCCTCCCCCCCACCACGCGCTCGCGCCACAGCCTCGTCAGCTCTATCATGAGGGATTCCTGGAGGTCCTGCATCCTGCCCCTCATCTCGAACTCCAGGCTATCGAGCTGGGGCCTGATCTCGTCCTCGAGCTTACGTATCACCTGGGAGAAGAAGGCCCTCACTGCCTCACCGAGCTTGTTGACCTGCTCCACCCTGGTCCTGAACTCCTCCTTGAGCTTCCCGATACGCGATTCTATCTCGCCGTAGAAGAAACCGGCCGTCTTCTCGATGTCCTCCCTGACCTGCGAGAGGAGCTCGAGGCTTGATTCCACGTAAGCGTCCCAGTCGGCTATGACCTTCACCAATAGGTCGCACTCCCCCGTGGTGCGCACGGCCCTGAGGCTGGCCTCCGGGACCCTGGAGGGCGATACGACAAACAGGCGGGACAGAGCGCTCACGTACCTCTCCGAGGCCCTGACCAGTGGGGCAGATATCCTGTCCACCCGGAGGTCCTCGGATAAGAGCTTGGACACGGTCTCGAGCCCGCTGATGCTCGCTATCTTCCCCTCGCTGGTCAGGCCCATGGAGATGGCGCTCTGGAGGGCCTTCCTTATGGCGCTGAGCTCGGCGTTCCTGAATATAGATTGCTTTAGCTCGGCCGGGGGGAGCAGGGCCCTCATATCAAATATGAGCACGGCATCCCGGTAGGGCCGGAAGTAGAAAGGCCAGTAAACGATGGATGCGTTCTCTATCCTGGCCGGCTTATGGACGTACATCACGAATAGGCACGTGCCGGCGATGGCCAACATGAGGATGCCCACCGCCAGACCGAGAGGTCCCCTGACCAACGCTATGACCGCGAGACCCGTCATAAGCGCGGTCAAACCCGCTAAGAAACATTTCCTCTGGAGGCCGAGGTGCCTCTGGGCCGCCAGCCAGAAGGCCTTGATCAGCAGGGCCGAGAACTGGGTGAGAGAAGGGCATTCCAGGCCGGGAGCTTCATATAACGAGGCAGCGGCCCTCGAAAGTACCATAATAACGTTCCCTCACGGAGAGCTAAGGCGGATTCTATATAAGCCTTGCGCGAAAGACTTAAATCGCATGATATCCCCGGCCCTGGCTGGGGATAATGGAGGCAGAGGCCAGAGTAAGAATAGAGACATTATTGAATAGGGTTCTCGATGAGGCTCTATCTAATTACGGCGAGCTGGTGGCCGGGGGAGATCCTGCTGGCGTGCTGGCCAGGAAGGCCATGGCCGGGGAGGGCATACCACCTTCCTACGAGGGCATCTACATGCTGTTGCGCAGGTACGCCGAGAAGGTCTGGGCCACCCTGATGAGGTACATCGATTACTACGGTCAGATGCCGTCCCGTGAAGAGTTGGACGCGAGACTTAGGGGGGAGGCCGAGGAGTTCGTCAAGGAAGTGCTCGATGACGCCAGGCTCCTCCTCACGGAGGACGAGGCCCATGAGGTCGAGGTGGATTTCGTATCCGGGAAGCCGGTCTCGGTAAAAGCCCCCCTCGGCCTCCTGGACTCTCTGGCCAAGAGGATGGCCCACTATCACGATTGGACCTCGAGCCGCATCCTGCCCCTGGCCTGCATCTACTGTGGCGGGAAGGGCTACGTGGAGATACCGCCCCCGGAGTGCATCTACTGCGATGGGAGGGGCAGGATGCCCTGCGAGATGTGCGGGGGGAGCGGCGAGATTTACTGTTCTGAGTGTGCCGGCAGAGGGCGTGTAAAATGCGATGTATGCGGTGGGACCGGGCACGAGAAATGCCCGGAGTGCAGCGGCAAAGGCTACTCCGAGGCAGGCGAGCTGTGCGGCAAATGCGGCGGGACGGGCAGCGTCGAGTGCTCCAGGTGCGAGGGCAAGGGGGAGGTGGATTGCGATAGGTGTGGCGGGACCGGGCGCGTGAAATGCCCTGAATGCGGTGGCTCCGGCGAGGTCACATGCGCCTACTGCGGCGGGACCGGGAGGGTGGGTCTGGCGAGACGGCAGCTCTGCCCCATATGCCGGGGCAGCGGGGTGGTGGAGCTTAAGGAGCTCGAGCCCGGGACCTACGGGAGGCTCCTCGAGAAACCGGAGGTCTTCGCCAGCATAGAGGAGGAGCGCAGGAAACTCCTGTATGAGGAGCTGCTGGAAGAGCTCAGGGAGCACGTCAAGGAGCTGGAGGAGGAGATGGAGACCGTGAGCAGGGTGCTGCGCGAGGTCATGGTCGAGTGCAGGCAACCGGCCCAGGAGGGCAGGGAGGTGCTGGAGAGGGTCATCGAGGTGGCCAGGGGGATAGAGATACAGAGTTCCCTCCCCACGGTCAGCGAGGGCAGGTGCCCCTGGTGCGGGGCCCCCCTCGACCCGGGGCAAATAAGGGAGCTCGTGGAGCACATGAGGGAGGAGAGGCTGACGAAGGCGCCCGTCACATGCCCCTACTGCCGTAGCGTGAGCTTATTCATACTGCCCGCGTGACGGGCCGCTCGAGCCCTCCTGAGGCGGGGGCCTACAAAAAAGAGCGTTATAGCAGCCAGGAGGAGGGCCAGGACCGCGTAATCGAGGTAGGCCATGTACCTCCCCACCAGGGCCCAGTTCTCCCTCATGACGAAGCCCGCGTAGGCGAGGGCGAGGTTCCAGGGCACGGAGCAGAGGAACGTGAGGGCCACGAACCTCTTGAGCTCCACCCTCATGGCCCCCGCCGGGAGGGATATGAAGGTCCTCACCCCGGGCAGGACCCTCGATATGCCGACCGCCACCTCGCCGTAGCGGGAGAAGAGCTCCTTACACCTCCTGATCTCCCCTGAGAACACGGGCTTCCTCTCGAGCTTCTCGAGGAGGGGCTCCCCGAACCTGGCCCCGATCATGTAGGCCGCCAGGGAGCCCGCCAGGTTGGCCGCCGCGGCCAGGAGGGCGATGAGCACCACATCGAGCGGCGTATCGCAGAGGGCGTAGCCGGCGAGGGGCATGACTACCTCGCTCGGTATGGGCACGCAGGCGCTCTCGAGGGCCATGGTTATGAGGACCCCGAGGTAGGAAAACGTTTCCACGGCCTCCACCGCCAGCTCGAAGAGGGCTTCTATAACGCCCAACCCGGGCTTGGTCTTCTCCTCCTGCATATAAATCTAACCGGGGGCGCACTAAGCTTATTAAGGACCGGAAGGGCCCCACGCCTGAAAAGGGAGGAGGTAGGAGGCCGTGCCCAGGTTCAAGCAGACGCCCGAGATACTGAAGCTGATGAGGGATAAGGAGAGGATAAGGAACATCGGAATAGTAGCCCACATAGACCACGGCAAGACCACCATGACGGACAGCCTGCTGGCCGAGGCAGGCATAATATCGCCCAAGATAGCTGGCGAGGCCAGGTGGCTGGACTACCTGGAGGAAGAGCAGAAGAGGGGCATAACCATCAAGACGGCCAACATATCGCTCCTCCACGAGGTAGACGGCAAGCCCTACGTGATAAACCTCATAGACACGCCGGGGCACGTGGATTTCACGGGCAAGGTCACCAGGGCCCTCAGGGCCATAGACGGCGTCATAGTGGTCGTGGACGCCGTGGAGGAGGTCATGGTCCAGACGGAGACGGTCACGAGGCAGGCCCTCATGGAGCGCGTGAGGCCCGTCCTCTTCATAAACAAGGTGGATAGGCTCATAAGGGAGCTGAAGCTAACGCCCAAGGAGGCGCAGGAGAAGATAGCCCGTATAATAAGGGATTTCAACCACCTCATAGACCTCTACGCCGAGCCCGAGTACAAGGATAAGTGGAAGGTGAGCCCGGCCGAGGGCACGGTTGCCTTCGGCTCCGCCCTCCACAGGTGGGGCTTCACCGTCCAGATGGCCCAGGAGACGGGCATAAAGTTCTC
>CAYNQQ010000051.1:0-6273 GCA_964399385.1 uncultured Candidatus Bathyarchaeia archaeon
AGCTTGAGGCGCCTCAGGACCCCCGCTATCCGGTCGGCTGGCGCGTCCATGAGGTAACCGAGCTTGTTGAAGGGGAGCATGAGCAGATCGGGCCTGGGGGCCTCGCTGGTGGAGATGCGGGCCAGCATCCTCATGGGCTTGTGAGTCACGTAGCCAGCCGGGATGCCCTCGTCCCTCAGGGCCCCAAGCAGGGCCTCGAGCTCGCCTGGGCTGGCCTCGTCCGCGAGGGCCCCGTGGAGGAGGGCGGCTCTTACGTCAAGGCCCTCGAAGAGCTTTAAATCGCCCACCGGGTCCTTGGGCCCCACCGTTATGACGAGGGCGAGCTCGGAGCCCGTCCAGCGCTCCACGAGCCTGGCGGCCTCGACCAGGAAAGGGTAAGGGAGGGCCTGAAGCCCTATCACGCCCATCTCAACGGCACAGGTTACCACCCTGGCTACCTCCTCCGGCCTACCGTAGAACCTCGCGTGGTAGGCCAGGGCCCTGGGCCCGAACTGCCCGGCGCCTATGAAGGGCGATGTGCCCAGCAGGACGCGGGGTATCCTCTGGCCGGAGACCTCAAACCATGAATTCCTCAAGCGTCCCCCTGCGCCTCCCGGCCAGCTCTGGCCCGGGTCTCTCCGGCTCGACAGCCCCCCTCACCACCCTCCCGAGTAGCTCGAAATCCGATTCCAACACGGACCTGTATGACGGGTTGTACAGGGCTGAGGCCGGGTGTAAGGTCGGTATGAGCTTCACCCTCAGGCCGAGCACCTCCACCTCATAGACCCTCCCTCTCACGTCGCTGACCCTTCTGAACTCGAGGCCAGCCCTCGAGAACAAATAGCCTGTCGAGTGCCTGCCCAAGGTCATTATGACCTCAGGCCTTATTATTCGGATTTGCCTGTCGAGGAAGGGAGTGCAGGCCCTCACCTCCTCCGGCCTCGGGTCCCTGTTCCCGGGAGGACGGCATTTCAGGACGTTCGCTATATAGACCTCTTCCCTCCTGAAGCCGGCGAGAGCCAGGAGCTTGTCTAAGAGTTTGCCGGCCGCCCCGACGAAGGGCCTGCCCTTCTCGTCCTCCCAGCGGCCCGGGGCCTCGCCTATCAGCATGACCTGGGCATCGAGATCGCCTTCCCCGGGCACGGGGTTCTTCCTCGTGGCGTGGAGGGGGCATCTCGTGCAGGCCCTTATCTCGGCCACGAGGGCCTCCATGGCGGCCCGCTTGTCCGGCCCCGCCACGCCCACCACCTCATACGGCCTTCAGGAGGGAGCAGAGCAGGGCCGTTATACAGCCTATCACGACCATCTTCAGGCCCGAGGTGATGACGTTGCCCCTCGATATACGGCCGAGGAAGGCACCGAGGGCGAAGAGCGTGGCCATGGTGGTGGCCAGGGATAGCCATACGGCCATGTGGATTCCCAGGGGCAGGAACATGGCGGCTATCAGGGGGGATAAGCCCACGAGACCGGCTATTAGCGGGGCAGCTCCGTCTATCAGGGCCGCGTAAACGGAGGCCACGACCGAGACCCTCCCGAAATCCGAGTCCTTTAGGCTGGTGAGCATGACAGCCTCGAGCTCCTTAAGCCTCCTCATCCTCTCCGCCTTCTCCGTCATGAGGGTGCCCGTGAAACCGGAGATGGCCATGGCGAGGCAGTTCGCCAGCCCTATGGCCACTATTATCTTGGGCTCGCTGGCGCCCACGAGGTAGGCGCTCACGACCACGCTCAGGATGGCGAGGGAGCCGTCGAAGGCGTTCATGACCAGGTACCTACGGGCTATCTCGTCCACCCTCTCGGCCCTAAGGTGGGCCTTGAGCTCCCTGAGCTTCTTCACGAACGCCCAGGGAGCGACGAGACCGGCCATGTGGGGCATCACCGCCCTCACGAGTAGACTACCTCGTCTATGCTGTGGATGGCGGCCCCGAACTTCTTTATGGTCTTCTCTATCTCGTCGTAATCGAGGCTGTTCCCGTGTATCGTTATCTTGACGGATTCCGTATCCACATCCACCTCGCCGAGGGTGATGTTTATGCTCACGACCCCCGGGAGCTGGCTTAGAGCCTTGCCGAGTTCTACCACAGAAGGTCTATGGGGCTTGAGCACGTCCAGGACTACTTTGCTCAAGCCGGGACGTTGTTTCCCCATCTCCTCCATTTCACCGCATGATCTCCTTAGGGAGGGGCTAACTTAAGGCTTTCGATTATCCGCCCGCTCAGAAGACCCTTATCCAGCCCTCGAGATCCGTGGCCCTGAGCACCTCTACCGAGAGCGGGGCGAGGAGGTAGGCCGCCTGCT
The DNA here is from genome assembly GCA_964399385.1 of uncultured Candidatus Bathyarchaeia archaeon. Taxonomy (GTDB): domain Archaea; phylum Thermoproteota; class Bathyarchaeia; order EX4484-135; family EX4484-135; genus EX4484-135. Next base: position 2,275 of record CAYNQQ010000051.1, read on the forward strand.
CGTTGAGGTATGGGGGTCCTTTCCTCGAGAACAAGGTGAGGATGAGTCCCTCATGATCGAATTTATAACCGGCCTCGCACGGCTCGTGACCTCTGATTAGTGCCCTGGCCCCCACGGCCGAGAGGAAGCGCTTGGTCACGTCAGGCCCGAAGATGACGCCGGCTCCCCGCCAAGAGGGGTAAGCGCCCGTCAGACCCTCGCCCGGGTCGCTCCACAGCACGTCCTCGAGCACCCGCTCCCGGGGATGTCTCTCGTGGGCGAAGGCAAGGTCCTCGAGCTTCCTCACGGCCGTTGAGGCCCCGCCGTGGAGGAGGACCAGCCTGCCCTCCACCAGGGCTGCCGTGTGGAGGAAGGGCCAGAGCTCCCTGATGGACCTGTAGGCCCTCGGGCCGTCCTCGGGCCCGAACCTCATCATCATGTGGTAGGGCAGGTCGTGGGGCATGGCGAGGAGATCCGCCGGCCCCTCGTGGTTGCCCCTGAGTAGCACGACGCGGTCGGGGAACTCCCGCTTCATCCTCAGCACGATGTAATAGACCTCGGGCCCTCTGATGCCCCTGTCGGCGTAATCGCCCAAGAAGACGGCGTAAACAGGCTCCCCCTCCCCCGCCCTCGCGAGGAAACGGCTATCCCTGAGTATGTGGTAGAGACTCTTCACATCGCCATGTATATCACCGACCACCAGCATCTCGCCCTCCCGCGGGAGCTTCACGAGGCGGCCGATCACCTCGAGCTCACCTATGCGTCCTTTCTCCTGCGCGAGCAGCTCCCTGACCTCGTTAGCCAGCTCCACGAATTCTTTCGCCTTCACCTTGGTGGCCTCTTCCACCAGCCTCCCCGGGTCCAAGCCTATCTCAGGTGGGTATTCAGCCAAATAACTTAACTGCCGGGCCGGGGCGTGTGGCCAGGGTGGGAGTGGTGGCCGAGAAGGTAGATGTGATGAAGCACTTCTACAGGCTCCTGCACCCGAGGCCAGCCGTCCTAGTGACCTGCGTGGATAGCGAGGGACGCCCGAACGCCCTGGCCATATCCTGGATATCGCCCGTCTCGAGGGAGCCCCCGATGATAATGATAAGCGTGGGCAAGAAGAGGTATTCCAACGCGCTGATCAAGGAGACGGGCGAGTTCGTGGTCAACATAGCCACCCCGGAGCTCGTGGAGAACGTCCACTTCTGCGGGACGGTGAGCGGCAGGGAGGTGGAGGACAAGATAGCTAAGGCCAAGCTCACGAGCAAGCCGGCGAGGGCCGTCAGGGCGCCCGTGATAGAGGAGTGCCCGGCCCACCTGGAGTGCAGGGTGAAACAGGTCATCGATTGTGGCTCGCACGACCTGATCCTGGCCGAGGTGGTGGCCGCCTACGCCGACCCGAGGGCGTTCAGGGAGGGCCTCTGGGAGCAGGAGGTGGCCAGGGTGCTCCTCCACGCCGGGGGCAACGTCTACTCCAAGCCCAGCGATTACTTCAGGGCTTCCGGGAAGCCGTGAGGGCAAGCCATTTAGGCCGGGACCGACAAGGAACCCTTGGGCCTTGGGCGAGGCCGGGACCAAGGTGCTGATGGCGGCCGTGGCGGACGTGCATGCGCCCGTCTACCTGGGCCTCCTTGAGGAAGCCTTATCCGGCCTCCTGGAGCAGCACGGGAAGCCGGACCTCCTCCTGCTCGTGGGGGATATGGTGGAGAAGAACGCCCACGAGGAGCTCCCGAAGGTCCTGGACCTGCTCGGAGAACTCGGGTGCCCGATCTACGCCTGCTTCGGGAACGAGGAATACGAGGAAAGCAAGGAGGCATATCTGTCCTATGGCCGGGTGAGATGGCTCGATGACGAGGCCACCGTCCTTGAGCTGAGGGGCTTAAGGATAGGGCTCGTGGGCTCGAGGGGCTCTCTCGACAGGCCTACCTGGTGGCAGAGGACCCATATACCGGGCATAAGGGCCCTCTACAAGCGCAGGGTGAAGCTCATAGACAGCCTCCTCAGGCGGTTGGAGGCCGACCTGAAGATCGTCATGACGCATTACGCCCCCACCTACGAGACTCTGAGGGGGGAGAGGGAGCGAATCTGGCCCGAGATGGGCTGCAGGGCCTTCGAGAACGTGATGAGGGCGAGGAGGCCCGATCTCTGGCTCCACGGCCATGCCCACAAGGCCCAGGTCCTCGAGACCAGGATAGAGGATACGTTGGTCGTGAACGTGAGCCTCCCGGCCAGGAGGGGCTTCTACGTGGTGGACCTCTCGGAACTCGCGGCAAGGGCGAGGAGGCCGAGGGGCCTGGAGGCCTTCATGTCTTAGCCGCGCGCTTTTATGAGGGCCCCGGGGTCCTCCCTCCCGGGGATGATGAGGAGCGGGTAGGGCGGCCTCGTGCCCGGGAGTTACTCATCTGACCCAGAAGGCCAAGACGGCCTTCGAGGCGAGGAAGAGCGATAAGGTAGTTATAGCATCTGCCGCCGAGGACTCGACGGGTATGACGAAGTTATCCGGGTCGAGGCCGTACCTGTAGGTCAGCACGCCGGCCGAGAGGGCCAGGGCTATCACGAGCCCGACGGCCATGAGGTTCGTGAGGGAGAAGGTCACGAGGAGGAAAGGCAGGGAGGCCGGGTTCCCGAGGCCCGAGAGGAGGCCGTAGGATAGGAACATGACGAAGGAGGCCAGCCAGGCAGCTCCTATCTCCCTCTTGTGCTCGAGAAAGGCCCTCAAATCGGCATCGAGCTCCCCCGACCACATCTTGGTGGTGGCCGTGGAGCCCACTATGGAGCCCACGTCCCCCACGCCCCCCATGAGGGCCGGGTAGGCCATGGCCACCTCGGGCCTCAGGCCCACGGCCAAGCTCATCTCCCCGAGCAGGGTCCCGGTTAGGCCCGAGATGGCCACCACCAGGGCCGAGGAGGCAAGGGATTCCCTCAGGGCCCTCCTGAAGGTCGGGTCCCCCCTCTCCCTCACGGCCAGGACGAGGCTGGCGAGGAGGAAGGAGGAGCCCACCACGTAGGCCACCACCCTCCCGTAGGGCCCCGTGGTGACGAGGAGGAGGGCCACGACGTAGCAGGACGTGACTATGATATCAGATGCTACCGAGCTCACGGGGTAGGTGATTATGTCGGGGTCCAGCCCCCTCTTAAAGGAGGCGAAGGCCACGAAAGCCGAGAAGGGGGTGGCCGTGAGGAAGGCGAGCGCCATCGTGGTCAGGACGGCGGCCGTCATGTCCGGGATATCGCTGCCCCTTATGCCCCACGCCAGGCCGTAGAAGCTCACCGAAACCACCATGAGGAGGGCCGAGACAGCGCTCAGGACCATGGTGGAGGAGTAGAGGGCCCTGAACCTCCTGGTGTTCCTGAGGAAGGAGGGCCTAACCGTGCCTATCCAGAGGCCGGAGGAGAGCCTGGCACAGAAAACGCCGCACACCATCCCTCTCGTGCTCAGGACGCAGGGGTAGACGACTATGGACCACATCTCCCTCGAGAAAAGGCCGAGGAACGAGGCGAATATGAGGCCGGCCAAGAGATCACAGAGGCTGAAGGCCTGAGCCATCAGAGATTGGCCGAAGAGGGCCAGCAGACCCCTCCCCCCGGCCCCGGGGAAAGGGCTGGCTAAGCTCCCGCCCAGACGAGGACCCCGGTGCCCGAGATGGCCCATCCCATTCGCCATGGCGCCCCCCGGCCGTGTTTTCCATGAGCGGTGCCGGGCTCTTAAAAATCCTTACCTGCGGTGCTCAGGCCGTCCGGTCTCGAGCATATCGCCGGGAAAGCCTTATATGCCCTTCAACAGGGCGGTGAGAGCGGTGGAAAAGCCGTGGATGATGTATGCAGAATAGCCTCCATGATATGGCTTATGCTGATTTTCATCATGGCGCTACCTCATCCCGTCCTCACGACCGACGGCCCGCCGGAAGCCCAAGCTAATCCTAAACCCATCTACCCAGCCCGCGGGGACCATGACTGGTGGATGGAGCCCATCCTCCAGATGGCCGAGGCCATGGTCAATGCCACGTTATCGCGCTACCTAATCGATGGCTATGG
>CAYNQQ010000052.1:0-6131 GCA_964399385.1 uncultured Candidatus Bathyarchaeia archaeon
TCCCTGATGGTCTTATCCACTTCCTCCCTGACCTTCTCGGCCAGCTCGGCCGAGATGATGCCTTCCTCAACGGCCCTGGCGAGCTCCTCCTCATCCAGGACCTTGTAGGAGCCATCCGGCCAGACGCAAAGGTCGATCTCGAGATCCACGTATCTCACGTAGCCCGGGCACACCTCGACGGGCGTGTTGAAGTTCACGTAGGTCCCCTTGTAGGGCCCCCCGGGGCGCAGGTAGCTGGTGACCACCCTCATGGAGCCCAGGCCCGTCCTGCTGACCGCCAGGTCCCCGGGCTCCCTCCTCGTCCCGAGGCCATCGTAGAAGCCCCTGCCCTTTATGGTCCTGGCGAGGAGGAGCTTCGATAGGTCCTCTGAGCACCTGAGGACCCTGGCCTGCCCCAGCCTGAGCACGGTCCCGTCCAGCTTGACGTGGAGGACCACCAGCCTGGAGCCCTCCCCCGGCATCTCGCGCCTCAGGACCTCCCTGAAGAGGCTGCTGACCTGCTCCTGGGCCATCCCCTGGAAGAGCAATCTCTCGGCCATCTCGACCGCGCTCGCGACCTCGCCGCCGCAGGCCTTGAGGGCGTGATGGCCCTCCAGGGTCGGGCAGACCGCCCGCCTGAGCTCGTCCAGCTTCTCCTTGGACCACAGCGGGAACTCCACATCGAAGACCTTCTTCCCCGGCTCGAGGAGCTTGGGGCCTTCCCCGCCCTCGAACCTGGCCTTAAGCCTCTCCCACCTGGCCCTGAGGGCCTCCAACTCGGCTTTTATTTCCTCCGGCGCCGCCCCTGCGGCGGCTGACCTGAGCCTTACCCCCATGCCCTCCGGGGCGAGCTCGAGGCCGAGCTCCTGGAGCCTGGCCCTCTCGGCTTCATCACGCACCCTCTTGCTGACCTCGACCCCGGGCTCGAGGGGTCTCAGGGTGATGAAACGCCCCCTCAGGGAGGGGAAGGCGGATACCACGGGCCTCCCGGCCTCCACTCTGATGACCTGGACCAGCAGCTCCCCGGCATCGGGGCCTACCTCCTCCCCCTCCGCCAGCCTGGCCAGGGAACAACCTATATCCACCAGGCCCCGGTGGTGGTCCACCACCCTCCCCCGGTAGATGCCCCAGGCCTCGAAGGGCATCCTCCTGAAAACGGCATCGGGCAGGGCCTTCCTCAGGACCGATAGGACCTCGCCGACGGCCTCCTCAGGCCCTATCACCATTACGCCGTGCTTGTCCTCCCTATCAAATATCACGACATCGGGCTCCTCCTCCGAGGGGGCCATGCCGAACCTCTCGGCTATGACGAGGGAGGGCTGGACCACCTCGAAGCCAGCGTCGAGGAAGAGCTTGGTGAGGGCCGTGCTGTATATGCCCCTGATCCTCACCTTGACCAAGGCTCCCCCCACGCCTGGGATGACAGGCCTAATTAACACGTCCCGCAGGTCGCGATTTTCCTGAGCAGGCCTGAGAGTGAGGCCACGCGGTCCGCTCCCGTGAGTGCCTCGACTATCTCCCAGAACCCCACGGCACCCGTCAGCCATCCGTAGGCCAGCAGGGCCTCGGCCGCGTTCGCGAGGTCGTGCCTGCTCATCCTCCTGGGCATCAACTCCCTCAGGCCAGCGGCCTTCAGGGCCTCAGATAGGGTCCTGTTGTCGAGCCTATCCCCCGTGGGCCTTCCGAGCGAGATGGAGAGGGCCAGCGAGTAAGCGAAGTTCATCAGGGCATCCCCGAGGGCCGCGAGATCCTTATCGAGCAGCACCTCCCTGAGGCTCCTCCCCTTACCCGCCAGCCCCTCAAGGAGCTCCTTCTTCCTCAAGCCCTACCGCCCTTGAAGGACCTCAGGGCCTTCGCGAAGAGCTCCCTGAACTCCCTGTTGGTCTTCCTGGTCCTATCCACGGCCTCGAGGAGGGCCTCCTCGGGCTTCTTCCTCCCCCTCGTCCTGACGTAGAGGATGGACCTGATGGGTCTCTCGAGCGGGTGGATGACGTCGTAGCCCCCTATCTCGACCTCAGGGTCCTTCACGAGCTCCTTCTGGAGCAGGTTTAGGAGGGTATGGCTCTCCCCCACCACCTCGAGCCTGAGCTCTCTATCCGTTTTCTTCAGCACCCTAAGCTCCATCCCACCACCTCACAACGCGACGGCCCCGTAATCAGATGCAAGCTTCCGCCTCTCGAGGGAGCCGCAGCTCTCACATATAAGCTTCTTGTCCTCCCTGGCCTTGAGCAGGGAGCCGCAGGACGTGCAGAAGGCGTAGATGACACCGAACCTCCTGCCCGCGAGGCTGAGGTGCCTTATCCTGTTCTTGACGCTTATCACCCTGGCCCTTACTATATCGCCGGGCCGGCAAACGTTGAACATGCTCTTGACCTTCAGGCCCACGTTGGATATGTGGAGGAGGCCCGTGAAGAAGCTCGATAGATGCCTCTGGCCCACCATCCATATCCTTATCAGCGAGTAGTTCTGGTGCGTGCTGGATACCTCGCCTATGACCGTGCTGCCCGGCCTCGGGACGGAAGAGGCCCCCCTGGGCTCCAGGGGCCTGAAGACCGTTATCTTCCTATCGCTGAGGTTCAGGAGGAGGAAGCCGGCCCTGGAGGCCCTTATATCGCCGCCATCCACGTAGGTCCCCTGGCCCGGGAAGAACTCCTCTATGACGCCCAGCCTCTCCCCCGGCGTGACGAACGTGCCCTGCCTGTCGAGGGGTGAAGGCATAGCTTTCCCTCGTCCCCTACTGCCCTCGACGGCCTGTTATAAAACCCTGCGCCCGCCCGGCACGACCTTTATGCACCTCGCCTGAACCGGCCCCGGTGGACGGGCTTGGAGGCGCCCGTGAGAACATGTGTGGCACAGGGCCTCCTGGCGTCCGGGGTGATGTTCGTGGTCCTCTTCCTCATAACGCTGGAGCATGCCCTAATCATGGTGTCCATGGGCGCCACGGCCTTCATAGTATTCGCCATGCCGAGGAGCAGGGCCGCGAGGGCCAGGAGCGTGGTCGGCGGCCACGCGATAGGCATGGCGACCGGCATGGCCTTCTCGCTCCTCCCCCACCAGCCCATCTGGCTGCTGCTGGCGGCCTGCTCCCTGGCCGTGGGCACCTCAATTGTGCTGATGACCGCCTCGAGGACCCACCACCCCCCGGCCTCCGGGACGGCCCTCGGTGCCGCCCTCGCTGGCCCCTCGCCGGGCCTTGTCCTCGGCGTCCTGTTAGGGGCCCTGATACTCGCCCTGGCTCGCTACTGCCTCGGGGAACGCCTCAAGGACCTCTGAGGGAGGCCAGGAGGAGCTCGGAGATATCCATGACCTTGAGCTTCTCCTCGAAGCCAGCCGTCTTGACGGCATCCTCCAGCGTCACAAGGCAGAAGGGGCACGCAACGGCTATCACGTCGGCCCCCTGCTCGGCGGCCTCCCTGACCCTGCGCTCCGCTAACTTCTCGCCCGGGACATCCACCCACATGCGCCCTCCCCCTCCCTCACAGCAGAGGCTCCTCGACCGGTTCCTATCGAACTCGAGGAGCTCAACGCCTGGTATGGCCTCTATGACGTGCCTCGGCTCCTCGAAGACCCCGTTTCTCTTCCCGAGGAAGCACGGGTCATGATATATGACCTTGAGGCCGAGCCCCCTCTCGGGCTTGAGCTTCCCTTCGTCTATCAGGGCCGATAGGAGCTGGGAGTGGTGTAGCACGTTCGGCACGGCATCGCCGTATAGGTTCCTGAGGGCGTTGAAACCGTGGGGGCAAGGTGTTACTATCCTCTCAACGCCGTATTTCTCGAACTTGGCCAGGTTGTCGTCCCTAAGCTCCTCGAAGAGACCTTTCTCGCCCATGCTGTATATCTCGTTCCCACAGCAGGTCTCCTCCGTCCCGAGGACCGCGAAATCAAGACCTGCCTCCCTCAGGAGCCTGGCTGTTGCTCTCGCGACCTCCTGGGCCCTCATGTCATAAGCTGGCGTGCAGCCCACGAAGTAGAGCCACTCGAAACCCTCGGAGGCATGCTTTAATTTGAAATCGAGTTCCTCCGACCACTCGAGCCTCTTGGCCCTACCCCTGCCCCAGGGGTTCCCGTGGGTGTAGGCGCTCTCGAGGGCCTCTATCAGGGTCCTCTCTATGCGCCCCTCCTCGACCAAGATGCTCCTCAGGCCTATTATGGCCTCGAAGGGCTTGAGCTGCTTGGGGCACCTGAGCTCGCAGGTCCCGCAGGTCGTGCAGGCCCACAGGGCCTCCACGGGCTCCATGGGGAGCTCGTAGAAGAGCCCGACGAGCCTCACTATCCTCCTGACGTTCAGGGATATCTTAGCCGAGACGGGGCAGCCCCCCGTGCAGAGACCGCATTGGATGCACTCCCTGAGCTTCAGGGATTCGGCGAGCTCTATGGCCTGTTGCATGGCCATCTCGGCCACCGGCTCCACGTCGGCAAGGAGTAGATAAGACTTACCTGCAGCCGCTTCCGCGTTATACCACTCCCACCGCCACGGCCTTCTTCCTCTTCCTCCTCCTGAGCACCGCCTCCACTATCTCCCTGAACTCCTCCTCGTCAACCAGCCCCATCCTTATGGCATCATCGCAGTAGACGCCCGTCCTGGCCTCTATCTCGTGGTCTATCTCGCGTTTGTCCTCCTCCGTGGTCAGCCAGTAGAGGCCGAGCCTCATAAGCCACTCCCTCACCAGCCTGGACATACCTTAATGACGGGCCCTGCCCCCCTATTTAGGTCTGCCCGCCGCCACGGCCGCCTTCTTCTTTATCCTCGGGAGCCTCGTCTCCCTGAACTTAATTATGCCGAGGGGAGTAGCCCTATATTCGCCAGAGCCCGTCCTCTCGACCCAGCCCTCCCTCTTAAGCTCGCTCAGCCTCGTGGAGGTTATCTTGGCGTTCTTCTCGAGGAGCTTCCTCAGCTCTGCGCTCGAGAGAGTCTCCTTGGGGAGTGCCCCGAGCCTGTACCCGACGTAAGCTCCGACCAGAGCGAGCATGAGGACGTCCTTGTCCGAGAGGGCCCTCCTGTCCGCCAGGAGCACGAGCCTGTCCTCGGAGACGGAGATTAGGCCCTCTAATTCCTCGACGAGCTCGGCCACATCGAGGGTGAGGGTGGCCTTCCTCACGAGCTTGAAGACCGGTATCAGTTCGCCGAAGAACTTGTTGACGGCCCGCCAGACCTCTTTAACAGGCCCCGTGTAGGTGTACTCGTGCGGTCCGTATTTGATGTGCACGGTCACCTCATCGGGGCACATGCTCGGGCCCCCGTCACGCCCCTCCCGGGCCTATTGATGGAGCGTCCTCCTTTCTCAGGAGCTCTGAGTTGCCCATTTTCACGTTCTCAGCCTCGTTCTTCAGCCTCATCTTTTCCTCGCCACGTGGCCCCAATGATGCGGGGGATGGCCCCTTATTAATCCTTCTTAATTCCTGATGGGCATAAATCTGTCGTGAATATATTCATTGAAGGAGGCTTGTCATTCAAATAAAACCGAGGGGCCTACAAGCTTTTATACCGAGTCCCTCGCCCCTACAGACGCCGGAGGGGGAGGGGATTAGTGGGATGTCCGGGAAGAGGATTAACCCATGGGAGGAACACCTCAAGATCGTAAAAGAGGTCTCGGAGATCATGGGCCTTGAACCCGCCTTCTACGAGGTCGTCAGCAGGCCCAAGGTTATACTGCAGGTCTCGCTGCCGGTGAGGATGGACGATGGGAGCGTCAGGGTCTTCGAGGCCTTCAGGATTCATCACAACGACGCCAGAGGTCCTTGCAAGGGCGGGATTAGGTATCACCCCCACGTGGACCTCGATACCGAGAAAGCCCTCGCAGCATGGATGACCTGGAAGTGCGCCGTCGTCAACCTCCCGTACGGGGGCGCGAAGGGAGGGGTCGCATGCAACCCCAAGGAGCTCTCCAGAGGGGAGCTGGAGAGGATTACCAGGGCCTACGCGGCCGCGATAGCCAGGTTCGTGGGCGTGGACCTCGACATACCGGCCCCGGATGTCGGGACCGATGCCCAGGTAATGGCTTGGTTCGCGGACGAATACTACAAGATCACGGGCAGGATCATTCCTGGGGTGGTAACCGCAAAGCCGACATGCATAGGGGGCTCCCTGGGCAGGGCTGGGGCCACGGGCAGGGGCGTCTTCTTCACGGCCGTCGAGGCCTCAAAGAAGTACG
>CAYNQQ010000053.1:0-6105 GCA_964399385.1 uncultured Candidatus Bathyarchaeia archaeon
ATGACCTCGTCCGCGTGGTCGAGGAGGAACATCTGGTGGTCGGACGTGAAGGCCTCGGCATAGATTATGTTCTGGACCACCTCCTTGGGGTCGAGCCCGACGTGCCTCGCCATCTGGATTATGCGCTCGGTCCTGAAGGTGTGCTCGGTATCTATGTAGAGGGCCCCTCCCTCGAGCCCTCCCTTCTCCCTCGGGAGCTGGACGTTGACGCAGAGCTGCATGCATATCTGGCTCTTCCCGCTCCCGAACTCACCGTAGAACTCCGTTATGGTCTGGGTCTCCAGGCCCCCGCCCAGGAGGTTGTCCAGGGCCCTGCTGCCCGTCGTCAGGCGCTCCACGCTCTGCTGCATCTTGAGGAGTTCCTCGGCCTTCACGAACGTTAGGGCTATGGCCGAGCGGGCGGCATTTATGATTTCCTCAGCCCTCTTCTCCCCTATCCCGGCCTGGACCAGCTCCTTGACGCTCGCCATGGCTATGGACTCGACGGTGCTGAAGCCCAGCTCCCTGAGCTTCTTGGCGGTGGCTGGCCCAACGCCGGGCAGGTCCTCTACGCGCTTGTACTTCACCTTACCCACCATGCCCCTTCTACCACCATTAGGAGGCGGCCGGGGCTCTATTTAAGCGGGCGAGCCGGGGGCGACGTGAGGACCCCCACTCCCGGCGGTGAAAGTGAACTCAGCCCGGATATAGCAGGGCCCTCGGGCCCGGGGCTTAAAGGCCCTCCAAGACGCGGAAGTAATAGCCCGGTTCCTTCTTGGGCCCGAATGACCTGAGGCCCTTCTCCTTAAGCTGCCTCCTGAGCTTGTCCGCGTACTCGGGTGTTATGCGGCCCTTGCGCTCCAGGTAATCTATGATCTCGAGGGCCTGCTCCTCCGTATCACAGCGCCTTATGAAGGCCACGGCATCGGGCATGTAACCGGCCCACGGGTCCCTCCGGGTCCTCGTGGAGGCGATTTCCTCCCCCACAGCCACCTCCCATCTCACGGCCGATATGGATATCTTCTGGACGCCTTTCTCTATCTCCTCCGCCAGGTGGGGGAAGGCCTTCCTGAATTTCTCCTTATCGACCTCCATGCCCGCACACCCCGCAGGACGAGCACTCGACCCAGCAGGGCGGTGTCGGCTCGCCCGCCATGGCTTTCTCGTACTCTCTTACCAACCAGGCCCTATTTAAGCCAACGTCGAGGACCTCCCAGGGCAGGGGCTCGTCGGGCTCCCTCGGCCTCAGGTAGGCCCCCGGGTCGATGCCCGTCTCCCTGAAGGCCCTCCTCCACGCCCCGAGGCCCCCGCCGTAGGAGGCCGCGAGCTCTATAGCCCTCCCGAGCTCCGGGCCCCCGAGGGATAGAATGGCCTGTAGCCTCGCCACCCTCGGGTCGAGACCGCTAAGCACCACGCGCGGGTCGCCCGAGAGACCGGACCTTATGGCCCTGAGGCACCTCCTGATGTAGGATAGGCCAGCCATGCCCGCCCACTGGAACGGTGTCCAGGGCTTCGGGACCAGCGGGTTCACGCTCACGTGGACGCAGCCGGGCCCGAAGCCCAGCTCGGCCACCCTCCTGACCAGCTCTACTATGGATTTTATCTCCTCCTCCCCCTCACCCGGCAGCCCTATTATGAAGTAGAGCTTCACGGCCCTCATGCCCCCGTCAAGCACGGCCCTGCAGGCATCCAGAACCGTCTCGTCATCCATGCTCTTGTTTATGATATCCCTCATCCTCTCCGTCGGCCCATCGGGCGCTATGGTGAGCCTCCTCTGGCCCCCCCTGGCCAGTATGGAGGTCAGCTCCTCGTCAACGGCGTCAGGCCTTATGGAGGGGACGGAGAGGCTGGCCCCGAGCCCGAGGGCGTGCTCGCAGATCTCCTTCAGCCTCCTGTGGTCGGATACACCGGCCCCCACGAAGAGCACCTTCCCCGCGGGCGTGGCCCTGAGCCCTCCCTCGAGCTTCTCCACAGCGTTCTCCAGGCTCCTGTCCCTCCTCGGCCTCGTTATGTGATCTATGAGGCAGAAGCGGCACCCGCGCCCGCATCCCCTCGTCAGCTCGAGGTTGAAGGTGATACCGAAGGGTGAGGCGAGAGGTCCCTCTCCCACGAGCGGGACGAGCTGGGCCTCGGGCCCGGGAGATTCATCGAGCTCCCTGAGCCATACCCTTCTGGCCCCCTCGGAGCAACCGGGGACGAAAATGCCCTCTAAATCGGCCAGGTCCCTCAGCGCCCCCCGGCCCGAGGCCAGCACGTCCTTAAGGACGTCCACGAGCGGGCCCACGAGGACCTCGGCATCCCCTATGGCGAAGGCATCCACGAAGCCCGATATGGGCGTGGGGTTCTCCATGACGCACGGGCCTCCCGCTACCACCACGGGCCCCCCGGTCTTGGCCCTCTCCTCCCTCCACGGCCTTATCCCGGCCATCATCAGCATGCGCACCGCGTTGACGTAATCCCATTCGTATTGGAAGGTGAAGGCTATGACATCGAAATCCCTCAGGGGCCTCCCGCTCTCGAGGCTCAAGGGCTCGGGCGTCTCGAGCCCCTCGCCGGGGAGGAAGAACCGCTCGCAGACCACATCCTCCCTGGCGTTGAAGAGGGCGTAGAGGAGCCTAATGGGCAGGCCGGCCATCCCGACCCTGTAGATGTTGGGGTAGCAGAGGGCTATCCTGAGCTCGGCCCTCCTCCAGTCCTTGATCACGACGTTGGCCTCGGGGACCCTAATCCTCACGGGTTCCCTGCCCCCGTGCCCTGAGGCGGGCGAGCTCCTGCTCGAGGAGGACGAAGGCCCCCTCCTCGGTTATGTCCTCATAGACCACTATGTTGGGCCCTATCCAGCACCCGGGCCACACCCTCACGCCGGGCATGAGGAGGACGCCGACGCCCGTCTGGACGTAATCGCCCATCACCACCCCGAGCTTCCTCCGGCCAGTGCTGACCCTCCTGCCCCTGATGACCATTCTCACGTCCTTCTTATCGAACCTGAGGTTGGCGGTTATGGTCCCGGCCCCGAGGTTGCAGTAGGCCCCTATGACGCTGTCGCCGACGTAGGATAGATGGCCTATGTGGGTGCCCTCCATCACCACGCTGTTCTTGACCTCGCAGGCGTTCCCCACGCGGGCCCCAGCCCCTATGCTGGTGGAAGGCCTTATGTAGCAGTTGGGCCCCACATCGGCCCCCGGCCCTATGTAGGCCGGGCCCTCCACGTAGGCCCCGGAGCGCACGCGGGCTCCTTCCTCCACCACGACCGGCCCCCTGATGTGGGCCCCGTCTTCCACATCGCCCTTTATGGAGGTCCTCAGGCCCCTGAGGGCTTTCTCGTTGGCCTCGAGGATATCCCAGGGCCTCCCGACATCGGCCCAGGCCGAGGGGGCTATCTCCACCACCCTGACGGCATCGCCCTCCCTCGCCATGGCCACCATGACGTCCGTGGCCCTGAGCTCCCCGTCCTCGGCCGGCTTCACCTCCGACATGGCCTCGAGGGCCTCCCCCGATAGGATATATATGCCCGAGTTCGCGAGAGAACGTCCCTTCCACGCGCTCGGCTTCTCCACCAAGTCCCTGAGCCACCCTCCCTCGGCCACCACCATGCCGAACTCAGAGGGGCGTCTCACCTCGACCACCCCGAGCGTTATGGAGGGCCTGTGGCGCCTGTGCTCCTCCAGGACGGGCCTCAGGGCCTCGGGCCTCACGAACAAATCGCCGTGGACCACCAGGACCTCTTTTTCCCCCTTCAGGAGCTCGGCCGCCGATGAGATGGCATCTGCCGTCCCCCTCGGCTCCTCCTGCCTCGCGTACTCGACCTTCAGGCCGAAGGAAGCACCGTCCTTAAGCCAGCTCCTTATGGCATCCCCCATGTAGCTGAGGACGACGACGGCCTCCCGGATGCCCACGGCCTTCAGGGCCTCAAGTGGATAGGAGAGCAGGGGCCTCCCGCCCACCTCCAATAGGGCCTTGGGCCTGGTCAGGGTGAGGGGCCTCAGCCTCTCGCCTCTCCCGCCCGCGAGTATGAGGGCTTTCAAGCCAGGTGGAATTGGGGCTCGGGTTTAAAAGCCGGCCGATAATACCCCCACGGCCCTCCTGACCTCCCTCAGGGCTATGGAGGCGAGCTCCTCGGCCTCCTCGGGCGTCTTGGCCTCTGCCGTGACCCTCACCACGGGCTCCGTCCCCGAGGGCCTCACCAGAACCCAGCCGCCCGGGAACTCGACCCTTATGCCATCTATATCCACGACCTCCCTCACCTCCCGGAAGACGGCCGGAAGGCGCTCCCTGATGGCCTCCATGACGGCCCCCTTAAGCCCGCTGGGGCAGGGGACCTTCTCCCTCACCACGTGGAACCTGGGCACCCAGCCGAAGAACTCGGAGGGCCTGGTGCCCTCCTCGTCCAGGGCCGCGAGGACGGCAGCCGAGGCGAGGATGCCGTCCGCGCTGAAGTGGAGGTCGGGCAGCACCCAGGCCCCGCAGGGCTCGCCTCCAAAGACGGCCTTATGCCTCATGACCTCCTTGGAGACGGAGGGGTCCCCCACCTTGGTCCTAAGGACCCGGCCCCCGGCCTCCTCCACGGTCTCGTCCACACAGCACGAAGCCTCCACGGTCGTGATGACGAGGCCCCCTCCCCTGGTCCTCACCATGTAGGAGGCGAAGGCCGCGAGGGCCACGTCAAACGGGATGAAACGCCCTCCCTCGTCCACCACGACCATGCGGTCCCCATCGCCATCGTAGGCGAAGCCCACATCGGCCCCCTCCCTCCTAACGACCTCCATGAGGGCCCCGATCGTGTCCGGCCTCGGGTCAGGGTCCCTGCCCGGGAACCTCCCGTCAGGCTGGCCGTTCACGACCAGGACATCGCAGCCGAGGGCCCTGAAGACCTCCGGGGCCAGGATGCTGGCCGAGCCGCAGCCTGGGTCGAGGACGACCTTCCACTTGCGCCTCAGCTCCACGGACCCGCTGACGGCCTCGACGTACCTCCGGGCCTCGTCCGAGATCCTGTGGGAGCCCGCCCTATCCCAGCTGGCCATCCTGAAGGTCCTTCCCGCGATGGCCTTCTCCAGCTCCTCCTGGTCCTCGGGCCATAGTGGTGAGCTATCCGGCCTGAAGAGCTTGAGGCCGTTATACTCGGGCGGGTTATGCGAGGCCGTTATCACGCACCCTGCTCTCGCGCCGAGCTCGCGGGTGAGGAAGCCAACGGCCCCGGTCGGGAGGAGGCCCAGGTAGACCACGTCCCCGCCGCAGGCCATGACGCCCGATGAGAAGGCCAGGGCGAGCATCTGGCTGGTGGTCCTGACATCCCGGGCGACCACGTAATCACCGGGCCCCCTGAGGCTCGCCAGGGCCATCCCGACCTCGAGGGCCAGCCCGGCCGTGACCTCCTCGTTGGCCAGGCCCCTTATGCCCGATGTGCCGAACAGGCCCAAGGCCGGTCCCGCCCCCTCTTGCCCAGCGCAATACTTAAGGGAGGCCGGGGGGAGCATGAGCCGTCATGACGCCGGAGGAGAAGAAAGCGGAGGCGCTCATGGAGATAAGAGGCTACCGTGAGGAGGGCTCCGAGGTCCTTGAGGAGCCCAAGGAGCTCAAGGGCTTCACGCTCATAAGGGCGAGGGACGGTGAGGGTAAGCCCGTCCTGTTCCTGTGCTCCTCGGCCACCACCAACATAATGCCCAAGCACGTTGAGGCCTTCAGGAGGCTGATGTTGGCCCACAAGGCCAGGAAGGGCATAATCATAGCGAGGGGGAGGTATACCAAGGACGCCAGGACCACGGCCAGGAGGTTCAAGGACGTGAGGATTGAATTCATACCTAAGGAGTTCCCGCCCTTCAACATATTCAAGCACGAGATGGTCCCCGAACACAGGGTTCTCTCGCCTGAGGAGGCCAAGGCCGTCTTGGAGAAGTTCAGGGTCAAGCCCTACCAGCTGCCCTGGATAAGGGCCTCCGACCCGGCCGTGATAGCCATAGGGGCCAAACCCGGCGATATAATAGAGATAAGGAGGAGGAGCCCGACGGCCGGCGAGGCCATCTTCTACCGCTACGTGGTGGAGGTGTGAGGGACAAAAACGGGGGAGGGCCAGGCCCCTCGCTCAGAGGTAAACCACGAAGAGCATGTTCTTGACTATGCTCTTATACC
>CAYNQQ010000054.1:0-5974 GCA_964399385.1 uncultured Candidatus Bathyarchaeia archaeon
CCTCTGACCTCACTCCTTCACCGTTATGGCTTCCTCGGGGCACTGGGCGACGCAGGCCTCGCAGAGCATGCACTCCTCCGGTTTCACGGGCACGGATTTCGGTGGGTCACCACGTAGTTCGAACACACCGACGGGGCAGACCTCGACGCAGGTGCCGCAGCCTGTGCATTTCTCGGTATCTACTATGACCTCCGGCATCCCGTCCGCCCCTACACCACCGGCGACATCCGGCATTTAAGGATGAGGGTTCTATGTGGCCAGCTCCTTGAGCCTGAGGAGGGCCTCTCTTATGGCCGTCCTCGCCCTGTCCTCGCGCCTCCTGTACTCGCGCAGCAGCCTCCTGTAGGCCTCAGAGCCTATCTCCTTCCTCACGTACCTGGCCTCCAGGGACCTGAGGTCCCTCTCTATGCTCTGGAGTTCGCTCTCGGCCACTTCCAGGTCCCTTATCAGCTCCGAGATGACGCCCCCGGCCTCCCTGAGCCTCGACATGAGATCCGATACCTCTCTATCCAGCCTGGAGAGTTCGTCCGTTATGGCCTTCGACCTCGTCTTGAACTTCCTCCTCGATATCCTCCTCGTCCTTAGGGCCTCCCTTAAGGACTCGAGCTCGCCTCTGAGCCTCATCCTCTTCTCGTATGCCCTCACGAGCTTCATTATGTCCTCAGCCGGGACGGCCAGGACGGGGACCGCCGGGGCAGCCGGGGCCAGGAGCTTGACGAGGAGGCAGCCAGCGAGGCCGGCCAGGCTGGCCCATAGGGTCGGGAGGAGGGAGGGCCATAGGGGCGAGTAGGAGAACTCCACGACCAGGCGTGGGGCATGGGCCGGGACAGCGGGCCTCAGCGTGAAGCCCACCTCCTCGTGGAGGAAACCGGTCCTCAGGTAGGTCGGCTCAAGCCCGCAGGCCTTAAGGCGGGCCCCCGTCGGGAGGATTACCTTGACGAACATCACATCGGTCTTCCAGGAGAGGCCATCGGATAGGGAGAAGTTTAGGGTGAAGCTGGAGAGGCCCTCGTGGCCCACGAGGTCGGGCCATGGCAGCACATAGGAGAGCGTGAGGGATAGGTGCTGGCCTCTCCCGAACTTGCTCCTGAGGCTTATCGAGACCTCCTTGAGGCCGTTCTTCTCGCTACTTCTCACCTTGAGAGGGCCGAGCTCGTCGTGAGCCGATATGAACTTGGCCTCTTTGGGCAGGAGGATCTTGATGGTGTCTAAAATCGGCCCCCGCCTGTTATCGAGCTCGTAGGAATCCGTTATCCTGATGCCGGAGAGCGGGTCGAGCTCCAGGGTCCTGGCCATGTAGGGGCAATCCACGAGGAAGATGGGCTCCGGGACCTTGAACCTTATCTTGGCTATCTCGCTGGTCAGCTCCGTTATATTGCCGCTCTGGTAGTAGGCCAGCTTGTGGTCTTTCTTCCTGAAGCCACCGGGCTCCAGAGCGCTTATCGTGGCGTCCTCCGGGAGCCAGAACCTGAAGGTCATGTTTGATAGGAAGAAGGAGGAGCAGGGGCACATGGGCATCCTGACCTCATAGCTATCGGCGCCGAGATGGGATAGGCAACCGCTCAGGACGGCCTCGATGGAGAGGACGGCCGTCTGGTTCTCCTCCAGCACCAGGGGGGAGGATAGGTTCACGAGCAGGCCCATGAAATCCACATCTCCCAACCTGAGCTCCTTGGTCCAGGGCTCTTCTACTTCGGTCCCGTTCACGGATAGGTATAGGAAATCGGCTCTCCTCTCCTCGGCCCAGGAGAGGGGGACGCCGTAGAGGAGGCAATCCAGCTCCACATGGCCTGTCGCGTTGAGCTTAATCTCGTCCTTTAGGAACACGAGGGAGTAGTTCAGGCTCGCCTCCCTCACGACCTGGGCCGTCAGATTGGCGTAGTAGAAGGGGAGGCCCCACCCGGAGGCCGGCCGCGGTGGCCGGGGTGATTCCGGTGGCCCCGTGGAGGCCCCGGCTGGGGCGGCCGTGGTGAGGGTGCCCGCCAGGGCCAGCAGTACCAAGGCGGTGAAGAGCAGCGCCTTCCTCAAGTCCTCCACCTTTCAGGCCTCCTATCCCGGGCCGCTTATTAAGGCTGGCTGAGGAGGCGGCCCCCGAGGTCGAGGTAACGGGCTGCCTTCTTAGCCCTGGCCGGCCCCAGGAGGGCCGCCAGATCCCAGAAATCCCTTATCTCACGGCCAGAGGACCTCAGGGCCAGTATCCTCCTGGCCGCGGAAGGCCCTATGCCAGGGACCCTGACGAGCTCCCAGTAGCCGGCGGAATTGGGGTCGAGCGGGAACCTCCCCGGCTCGAGCTTAGCCAGGGCCTCTTTTGGGTCCTCGTCCGGGAGGCGGCCATCCCTGACCAGCTCACAGAGCTCCCAGGCCCTAATACCATAATCCCTTAGGAGGAAGGAAGCCTGGTAGAGCCTCAGGACCCTTCTCTTCGGGCATGGCCGTCTGCCCTCGAGGGGCGTGCCCTCTATTGGCTCGAAGGGGCTGAAGTAAACACGCCTGAGGCCGAGCTTCCTGAAGAGCCAATCCGTGATGTATATGTAATCTATATCGTTGTCATCGAGGGCCCCGACGACGAGCTGGGTATCGATGCCGGCCCTGCAGGCCCCGTAGGCCCTTTCGCCCGGCCTGCCCACTTGGCGGGCCTCGGAGGCCACCCACTCGAGTCTCTTAAGGACATCCGTCCGGAAGGAGCCCTTATCCGGGCATAGCTCCCTGAAAAGATCCTCGTCGGGAGCCTCGAGGTTGACGCCGGTTCTATCGGCCAGCTCAACGGCCTCCCTGATGAGGTGCCTGCTCGTCCCGGGCATAAGCCTCAGGTGGATGTAGCCCGTGAAGCCCATGGACCTGAGGAGCCTGGCCGTCTCGAGTTCGAGCTCCACGGAGGAATCCGGGTCCTTGGGTATGGAGGAGCTCAGGAAGACGCCCTCTATTTTGCCCTCGCGCCAGAGCCTGAGGGCTATGGACGCCAGCTTCTCGGGCCTCCAGGCCATCTTGACCCTGGCCGAGGAGCACCTGAAGGCACAGTAGAGGCATTCGTTCCGGCACTTATTGGTCATCAGGGTCTTGAGGAGCCTCACCCTACGGCCCCCGGCCGATGCCTCGTATATCGGCACGTAGCACCGGTCCCACCTGGAGGCCAGGACCAGGAGCTTCCACTTGTGGCCCACGGGCATCCAGCCACCGGCCCATCGGGCTGGCGGGGGAATAAAAGGGGTTCAGGGCATCTTGTCCAGCTGGACGAGGAGTTCGGCCAACCTATTCACCATGGCCTCGAGGAAGCGCTCCCCCTTCTCCCTGGAGGCCTTGGTGGGGTCGCCTATGACGCCCACATCCGAGAGCTCGTCCGTCCTCAGGGCCCAGGAGACCCGGGGCCCCTTCGCCTTGAGGCCCACCTTCATGTAGCTCACGGGGGGAAGTCTCACCTCCACCTTCCTTATGGCCTCCTTCCTGACCAGCTCCTCCCGGTTGGCGAGGCTCGTGGAGGTCTCGAACTCACCGGCATGGGCATCGTACTCGGTCTCGACCAGCTCCTCCACGAGGTCGGGGACCAGGCCCACCGTATCGACGACCACCACGACATCCGGCCTCTCGGCCTTTATCATCTGGGCGGCAGCCCTCAGGGCTGGGTCGTTCCCGCCATGCCCGTTCTCGAAAACTATCTTCCTGAAACCGTGTTTGATCAGGCACATGGCTATCTCGTAGGCCATCTTCATCAGAGTCTCAGGGCTTATGCTGACCGTCCCCTTGAAGGCCATGTGGTGGTAGGAGACGCCGTAGGTTATCGGGGGCGCCACGAGGGCGCAGCCCGCTTTCTCGGCGGCCCTAAGCGATATCCATAGGGCATCGAAGGTATCCGTGTCGAGGGGCAGGTGGGGCCCGTGTTGCTCGCAGGAGCCCACGGGCACGATCACGACATCGTGCTCCCTTAAGAACTCCTCCACCTCTGGCCACGTCATCTCCGCCATATAGGGGCGGCCCCTGCCGGTCACGTTCTCGCCCGGGGATAGGGCTCTCCCGGGCTTAAGAGGGCAACAGCAAGACCGATCAGCGGCTGAAGAGGAAGCTGGGCTGGTAGCTCATGCACCCATAGGCCGCGAAGACGGCCGTGTAGACGAGGAAGAGGCCCAGGTAGGCCTCAGGTATCAGGGCCGACATCCCCTTCACAACCACGAAGATGAGGGAGGCACTTAAGGCGGACGTGGGGAGCTGGCTGAGGAGGCCGGGCCAGATGAGGCGCCCGTATTTCACGAGCATCTTGGCCAGGAGGAGGCAGGAGGAGACGAGGAGGGCCGCCAGGAGGGCCGGGGCCACGAGCAGAACCAGTACTATCGTGAAGGAGGGGACCTCGGCCCCCAGGAACGCGAAGAGGATAAGGGTGGCGAGCAGCGGGACGGATATGGCTCCGAGCCTGACCACGGGCGCGAAGAGGAGGAGCCTCAGGTCCTTGGGGTCCATGGACCTCCTGAGGGCGAAGTAGGAGAGCACTATGGAGACAGCATAGGAAACCCCGGCTAAGGACAGCATCATGCCCACGAACCACATGAGCGCCTCTACCAAGCCCTACACCCGCCCCTATTTATCTTCGGGTTTTAAAGCCTTCCTTCCCCCCGCTGTTCAGATGGAGGTAAGTCTTATAAAACATGGGGCGGGAGAAGCCATCGGGCGAGCTCATGGGTGAAAGAAGGCTATTCGGGACAAACGGGATAAGAGGTATCGCGAATGAGCTCCTAACGCCCGAGTTCTGCGCCCGGGTCGGTCTCGCGGTAGGGACCTACTTCGGCGGGGGGAACATCCTCGTGGGCAGGGACGTGAGGCTGAGCGGCCAGATGATATGTAACGCGGTCGTGAGTGGCCTCCTCGCGGCTGGCTGCAGGGTTTACGACCTCGGCCTCGCCCCAACACCCGCCGTCCAGTTCTGCGTCAAGCACCTCGGGATGGATGGGGGCGTGGTCATAACGGCCTCCCACAACCCGCCGGAGTACAACGGTATAAAGGTCCTGAGGCCGGACGGCGTGGAGCTCAGCAGGGAGCAGGAGCGCGAGGTAGAAGAGATCTTCTTCGAGGCCAGGTTCAGGCCCGCGGGCTGGTCCTCGATAGGGTCCGTGAGGCCCGTGGAGGGGGCGCTTGAGGATTACGTCGAGGCCGTGGAAGAGCACGTGGATGTCGAGGCCATAAGGAGGCACCGCTTCAAGGTGGTCCTCGACCCGGCCAACAGCGTAGGCATAATACCGGCCAGGAGGCTCCTCAGGGACCTCGGCTGCAGGCTGGTGGCCATAAACGCGGAACTCGACGGGAGCTTCCCGGGAAGGCATCCAGAGCCTAAGCCGGAGAACCTCGGGGACCTGGCCAGGGCCGTGAGATGCCTCGGGGCCGACCTCGGCGTGGCTTACGACGGGGATGCGGATAGGGCCATCTTCGTGGACGAAACCGGTCGTATCTACTGGGGCGATAGGTCGTTTGCCCTCGTGGCCAAATGGTTCCTCAGGGACAGGCCGGGCGAGCTGGTGGTGACGCCCGTGAGCTCCTCCAGCCTCATAAAAGAGGTCGTGGAGGGTCTCGGGGGTAAGCTCGTATGGACTAAGGTCGGGAGCGTCGTGGTCTCCCATAAGATGATGGAGATAGGAGCTAAGCTCGGGGGTGAGGAGAACGGGGGCATATTCTACGGCCCCCACCAGCCCGTGAGGGATGGCCTGATGAGCACGGCACTCGTGCTCAACATAATGGCTGAGGAGGAGAGGCCCCTCTCGGCTCTTATGGACGAGCTACCTAGGTATTACCTCATGAAGGACTCGGTCAAGTGCCCAGATGAGCTCAAGAAACCCGTCCTCGAGGCCCTGAGGGAGAAGTTCAGGCACCTCAATCCCCTCACAATAGATGGGGTTAAGGTGTGGTACGAGGACGGGAGCGCCATACTGATGAGGCCGAGCGGGACGGAGCCCATATTCAGGCTCTACGCCGAGGCAAGAGACGAGGGCCGGGT
>CAYNQQ010000055.1:0-5973 GCA_964399385.1 uncultured Candidatus Bathyarchaeia archaeon
TCGCGAGGTCCTTCGGGCCCGATTTGATAATAGGGCTCGGCGGTGGGAGCTGCATGGACGTGGCCAAGGCCGTCTTCGTCCTCTACGAGAGGCCCGACGTGGCCCTGGAGGACATAAGCCCCCTGTTGGAGCTGGGGCTTAAGAAGAAGGCCAGGCTGATAAACATACCAACCACGAGCGGGACGGGAGCTGACGTCACCTGGGCCATAGTGATAACGGACCCGGAGGAGAAGCGCAAGATGGAGCTTGCCTCGAGGGAGGTAGTGGCCGATGTATCCATCCTCGACCCGAGCCTGCCGGCATCCATGCCCCCGAGGCTGACGGCCGACACGGGCTTCGATGCCCTGACGCACGCCATAGAGGCTTACGTCTCCCAGTGGCACAACGATTTCTCGGATGCCCTGGCCCTCTGGGCCGCCAGGACCATATTCAGGTACCTGCCGAGGGCCTACGAGAACGGGCAGGACATGGAGGCGCGGGAGAAGCTCCACAACGCGGCCACCATGGCCGGCATGGCCTTCGGGAACTCCCAGGTGGGCATAGCGCACGCCATGGGCCATGCCCTCGGGGCCACCTTCAAGGTGCCCCACGGCCGCTCGGTAGCCGTCTTCCTGCCCTACTCCATAGAGTTCAACGCCAGGGCCGTGCCCGAGAGGTACGCCGATATAGCGGAGGCCATAGGGCTCGGGCCGGGGAGCCCGGAGGAGCTCGCCCTCAAGCTGGCGGATGCCGTCAGGGAGCTCCTGAAGAAGGTCGGGGAGCCGCTTAAGGTGGCCGACCTCGGCATAAGCAGGGCCGATTATGAGGGCAAGCTCGACCTCCTCATAGATAGGGCCATGGAGTCCACCGGCACCCTCACGAACCCGAGGGAGGTGAGCAGGGAGGATTACGCACGCCTCTACGAGTACGCCTACGAGGGCAGGAAGGTGGACTTCTGAGGTGGTCCCATGCCCGATGGGGGCTACATGGGCAGGATGCTCTACGTGGACCTCGGGAAGGGCGAGACCCGGGTTAAGGAGACGCCAGAGGGCTTTTTGAGGGCTTTCCTCGGGGGCAGCGGCCTCTCCTGCCGGCTGCTGATGGACATGGTGGGGCCGAGGACCGACCCGCTTGGGCCCGAGAACGCCCTGGTGTTCATGGCGGGCCCCCTCACGGGCACCAAGGTCCCCTGCTGCGGCAGATACACGATTTGCGCTAAATCCCCCCTGACGGGCATATGGGGCGAGTCGAATGCCGGGGGCTACTTCGGGCCGAGGCTTAAGTTCTCGGGCTTCGATGGCATAGTGATAACGGGGCAGGCCAGGGAGCCCGTCTACCTCTACGTCCACGACGGCGGGGCCGAGCTCAGGCCGGCCGGGGACCTCTGGGGCCTAACGACCTTCGAGACCCAGGACGCCCTCGTCAGGGAGCTCGACGATAGGGTGAGCGTGGCCTGCATAGGCCCGGCGGGCGAGAACCTCGTGAAGTTCGCCTGCGTCCTGAACGATGGCGGGAGAGCCGCCGGCAGGACGGGCATGGGGGCCGTCATGGGCTCCAAACGCCTGAAGGCCGTGGCCGTTTCCGGGGATGAGGAGGTCCCCGTGGCCAGGCCGGAGGAGCTGGAGGAGGCCATCAGCAGGGCCCGTGAGGCCATAGAGGAATCCATGCTCACCAGCATCTTCAGGGAGTTCGGGACGGCTGGCTACGTGGATTACGCCCAGGAGCTGGGCGATATGCCGAACAAGTACTTCTCTGAAGGCCGTTTCGGGGAGGCGGACAAGATAAGCGGCATGACGATGTCGGAGACTATACTGGTAGGCCGCAGAGCCTGCTTCGGCTGCCCGATAGGCTGCGGGCGGGTGGTGGAGGTCAGGGAGGGGCCCTACGCGACCCCGAGGACGGATGGCCCGGGCTACGAGGCCGTGGCTGCCTTTGGCTCCAACCTGCTCGTGGACGACCTCAAGGCCATAACCAACATCAATTACCTATGCAATGCCCTCGGTCTCGACGTGATAAGCACAGGGGTCGTCATAGGATTCGCCTATAAGCTCTTCGAGGAAGGCGTGATAGGGCCTGGCGATACGGGAGGTCTCGAGCTGAAGTGGGGCGACCCGGGGCCAGCCGTTGAGCTCGTGAAGGCCATAGCGGCCAGGGAGGGGCTCGGAGCCATCATGGCCGAGGGCGTCCGCCATATGGGGCGTGCCTTCGGCCGGGAGGGAGAGGCAGCCCACGTCAAGGGCCTCGAGATGCCCTTCCACGACCCGAGGGCCTTCTTCGGCATGGCGGTCTGTTATGCCACCTCGCCGAGGGGGGCCTGCCACATGCAGGGCGATATGTACCTCGTGGACCTCGGGGTCGAGTTCCCGGGCTTCGGGATAACATCCGGCGATAGATTTGACCTATCCGGGCGGATGGAGGTCGTGGCCAAAATACAGGACCTCAGGGCCCTCTACAACGCCCTCGTGATGTGCCAGTTCGCCAACCTCGATGGGCCTTTGATGGCCGAGCTCCTATCGGCCGTGACGGGCTGGGACATCGGGCCCGAGGAGCTGGCCAGGACGGGCGAGAGGATATTCGACCTAAAGCGCATATTCGACCTTAGGATGGGCGTTGGGCCGGCTGACGACAGGCTGCCCGAGCTGCTACTCAGGCCCCTCCCGGACGGTGGTGCAGCTGGCAAGACCCCGGACCTGGGGGCCCTGCTGGCCGAGTATTACCGGGTGAGGAGCTGGGACCCCGAGACGGGCTGGCCCAGGCCGGAGAAGCTAGCCGAGTTAAGCCTCGAGGAGTTCGCTCATAGGTGAGCGCGGTCTTGAGGCCTGAGGCCCTCGATTGGCTTGAGGAAGCGGAGGTCGACCTGAGGAGGGCCGAGAAGGCCCTTTCAGACGAGGATTACGCCATATCTTGCTTCTTCTCGCACCAGGCCGTGGAGAAGGCCCTCAAGGCTGTCATGATAGGGCTCGCGAGGAAGAGACCCCCTCACGTCCACGATTTAACGCTCCTATACGCCATGGTGGAGGAATTCCTCAGCCTGCCGGATGAGGTCAGGAACAGGCTTCCCGAGGTCTCGCAATATTACGTGACGACCAGGTATCCAAACGCCGGCCTCCTGAGGCCTTCCGTCAGCTTTAACAAATACCAGGCCGAGAAAGCCCTTGAGGTGGCCAAGCACGTCCTCAAGCGCGTTAGAGAAGCTTTCCTTGCCGGAGAAGGTCAGGAAGGCCCTTGAGCAATTCATAGAGGCCGTGGGCCGCTCATACCCGGATGCCCGCATCTACCTGTTCGGCTCATACGCCAGGGGGACGTGGCTCGAGGACAGCGATATCGACTTGGTAGTGGTCTCCAGGGCCTTCGAGGGCATGAGCTTCTGGGAGCGGGGGGCCATGCTGAGGCGTTTGGCCAGCCGGGAGGTAGCCTTCGAGATATTGGCCTACACACCGGAGGAGTTAGAGGAAGCCCTTAGGAGGAGCATAACCATCCAGGACGCTGCTGAATACTGGGTTAGGCTGAGGTGAGGATGTGGTGAAGCTGGGGAAACGAGCGGGCTTGTGCGGCCTTCTGGCGCCAGTCGTGGCCTTCACGGCCATAGGGATCTCGATAGCCATGTCGCCCTGGTTCTCGTGGGCCCGTAATGCCCTGAGCGACTTAGGGGCCCTGAACTCCCCCGTGTGGCCCGTATTCAACACGGGCCTGGTGGTGGCCGGCCTGCTGGCATCCTGCTTCTCCTACGGCCTCTTGAGACGGGCAAGAGGGGGCCTGGGCAGAGCCGGCTCGGTTGTCCTCTTAATTGGCTCTTTTTCCCTGGTCCTGATAGGCCTTCTGCCAGAGGACACGGGCCTCCCGCACCTGGCGGCTGCTGTGGCCTTCTTCCTGTTGGCCCCCGCTGGCCTGATGGTCATAGGCATCTCGGAATTCCTCGGCCCGGGAGGGGAGTGCCGGGCCAGCTCGGGCATCCTGGCGTCGGCCCCGGGGGCGGCGTCCCTGCTGACGTGGGCCATCTGGGTCTTGTTGGGCCAACCGCTGGGCCTGGCTGTCCCGGAGCTGGTGGCGGCAGTCTTGATATCGGCTGCCCTGGTCGCCCTCGGCCTGGAGATGGCCCGTGCCTCCGGGGGCTAAATAGCCATGTCCTCCCACCCGGCTCTCAGGGCCCTTATGGGCTCCGGGCTATCGTCAACCCTGAGCCTCACGACCCTCCCGCCCGGGAGTGCCATCAGGAGGGCGGCCGACCTCTCGCCTCTGAGGTCTCCTCCCGCCCCCGAGCCGGCCTCGAGAGCTGCCAGCAGGGCTTCCCCGAGCCCCAGGCGCTCATCCACGGCCCTTAGGAAGGCCTCCTCCATGGCCCTGAGGACCTGAGGGCCGGCTATGAGGTTCCCCATTATGATGTATCCGGGCCCCGTCAGGTGGCCGTGCCAGCCCGGCGTGAGGGAGCCCGTGTGGACGGCCTTGCGCCCCCTGAGGTCCATCATGCCCACCTGCCTCATCTCCCGCCCCGGGTCCTCGGCCAGGAGGGCCCTGAGAGCCTCATCCGGGGCCACCCCGGCCTGAAGGAGTTCGAGCCCCCTCGGGCCGTAGGAGACGAGCGTGTAGCCCTGGGTTGCCACCGCCCCCACGCCCGGCCTGACGTGCGGCACCCTATCGGCCACGTAGGTCGAGCCGCTCGCGACCGCGACCCCTATCTCGCCCCTGAGGGCCCCGAGCGCTATGATGCTGAACGTCATGCTGGTCTCCCTCCTCAGGCTGGCTCGAAGACCGCGTCCAAGACCACGTGGTAGAGCCTCGGCCCATAGCTCTTGACCACCCGCCTGTGCGCTATCCCGGCCAGCCTGTACCCGGCCCTTAGGCCAGCCTCCTCCAGGACCCTGATGGGCTTCCACCAGAGCTCCCTCTCGTGGTAGACATCGTGGTAGTGTATCGTGCCTCCCTCGGGCCTCAGGGCCCTCAGGGCGTGGGGGAGGAAGGCCGCTGTCCCGGGCAGGAAGCCCATCACGATCCTATCTGCGAGATCGGGCAGTTCTTCCGCCACGCGCCTGCAATCGGCCAAGACGGGCACCACGAGCCCCCTGACCTTGTTGAGCCTTATGTTCTCAGCGAGGTAGTGGATGGCCAGCGGGTTCACGTCTACGGCGTAGATCATGGCCGGCCTGCCCGTCCTGGCCATGGGTATGCTGAAGTAGCCTATACCGGCGAACATATCCAAGACGAGCTCCCCTTCCCGGACCACACGGGCCATGCGGGCCCTCTCCCTTATGTTCCCCTTGGCGAACATCAGCCTGGCCACATCGAGCTTGAAGAGGCAACCGCCCTCCTTGTGGACCGTTATGGTGCTGGGCCTCCCGGCCACCACCTCGACCTGCGGCCTCTTCTCCGGGCCCAGGATGGGGCCCTTCTTGAGGCACACGGTTCTTATGAACTTGAACTTCCCGAGGATGAACTCCGCCATGAGGCCCACGTAATCCTCTACCTCGGGCCTGACGGACAGCAGGGCCACATCACCTATTATCTGGAGGCCCGAGGGCAGGAGAGGCAGGAGATCATCTGGCATCTTCCCCCTTAGGGCCTCCATCAGCATCCTCTTGAAAGGCGTGGGCATGCGGGATGGCCTCCTCAGCCCCTCCTGACCGTCCTCACCTGGCCCTCGCGGGTCCCGACGTAGAGGATATCGGTCATCCCCACGAAGAGGCCGGTCTCGATCACGCCAGGTATGGCCCTCAGGGCCCCATCCAAGGCCCTCGGGTCCTCTATGGGCCCGAAGTAAGCATCTAATACCAAGTTCCCGTTATCCGTGATGACAGGGCCCACCTTGCCGGCCCCGGCCTGCCTGACCTCGACCTCCCTCGCCCCGAGGGCCCTGATCTTGTTCAGGACGGGCCTGGCGGCGAAGGGGATGACCTCGATGGGGACGGGCATGTTCTTCTCGCCCAGCCTGCCCACGAGCTTCGCCTCGTCAACGACTATGGCCAGCCTCCTGGCGCAGGAATCGACGATCTTCTCGCG
>CAYNQQ010000056.1:0-2942 GCA_964399385.1 uncultured Candidatus Bathyarchaeia archaeon
GCCCCTCCTGACCCCCTCCTCCTGCTGTATGAGCAGGTTCCCGACCTGAGGCCCATTCCCATGTGTTATGACCAGCTCGTAGCCCCTCGCGACCATCTCGGCCAGCTGCTCGGCCGTCCTCCTGACGGCCCTGAGCTGCTCCTCGTAAGTGCCCGGTTCGTCCGCCTTCTTTATGGCATTCCCCCCGAGGGCGACCAATATCCTCTTGCCCATCCCCACTACCTCATCAGGGCGTAACACGGTCCTCAAACCATCTTAAAAACTATTCGCTCGACGAGCCTCCTCGAGGGCGCCCACCAGCCTCTCCTTCCTCTCGCACCAGACGAGCATGTAATAGGCTATGGGCCACGCATCCCTGCCCCATCCGGAGGCCACGGCCCTGATGGCAGCTGTATCCTCCACCCCGAGGAGCTGCCTGAAGGCCCTCCTCACGCCCAGGTCATCGGCCGGCACCACCTCCCATTTCTTAAGGCCCGTGGCCAGGAAGATCTCGGCCGTCCACCTGCCCACCCCCTTGAGGCCCATGAGGATCTCCACGGCCTCATCGGCCGGTTTCGACTCGAGCTCTTCCACATCGAGGCCCTCGAGGACGGCCTCCGCCAGGCCGAGCACGTAGATGGCCTTGTTCCTGCTCAGTCCGAGGGACCTGAGGGATTCCCGTCCCGCCCTCACTATATCCTCGGGCCCCGGGAAGACATAAAGGACCCTATGGCCAATTCTGATGGGCCTGCCGAGGCCCTCCACGAACCTCCTTATTATGGAGAAAGCCGCTCTAAGCGATATCTGCTGGAATAGTATGGCGTCAATCAGCCCCTCGAAGGGCCTGAAGGCTGTCCAGGGCATCATGCCCATGACGTAGGGCAGCATGGCTCTCAGCCTCTCCTCCCTCCCAAGGCGGGAGTAAGCGCTCCCCAGGTCATCCCGGATGCAGAGGAACCTGCAGAGGGCATCGAGGGCCTCTTCCTCGCCCTCCCTGGAGAAGAACTCCACCCTGAGCAAGGGCTCATCCCTCGGCCCCACCTGCTCCACCCTGGCCGGGACGAGGCCCTCGCTGGTCTTCACTACCCTCCACAGGCATCTGCCGTCATAGACGGTCGGGAAGGCCGGCTCCGTGCCCGTGAAGGTGAGGTGGAGGCTGTAGGGCGCCCTGGGCTCCAGCTCGTAAACCCTCGTCCTCATCTCAGCCCAGGCACCTCAGGAGCTCGAGCTCAAGCCTGTACCTAAGGGCCGATATGAAGCCCGGGGGCCCTCTGGCCCTGATCCTGACGTGGCTCACGGGGACGGGCCCGAGGACCTCGAGGCCTTCTACCACGCGCTCCTCGCCATCCATCGATATCCTGACCTCCTTCCCCTCCCCAGAGGCACTCAGGTTCCAGGCCCCCTCTTGCCCGGACACCTGGACCTTGAGGCCGAGCCTCTCCAGAGCCCTAATTATGTCCTGGAGGAGGTAGATCGGCCTGATCATGTATATGATCCTTTCCTCCTCGTGCTCCGAGGCCATCAGCCCCCGCCCTCCAGCCTCGACAGGAGCTCCTCCTTGGTCCTAAGGGCCATCTCCATGATCTCGCCGAGATCCATGGTGGTGAGGCGGCCATCCTCCACCACTATACGGCCGTCCACGAGGACGGTCCTCACGTCAGAAGCCCTGGCGGCATAGACGAGGTGGCTCTCCTCCTCGTACAGGGGCGTCAGATGGGGTTTCCTCACGTCCACCACTATTATATCGGCCTTCTTCCCGGGCTCTATCGAGCCTATCTCATCCGACCAGGAGAGGGCCTCGGCCCCCCTTATCGTCGCCATCTCGAGCACCTGCCTGGCCGGGAGGGCCGTCGGGTCGTTGTTGGCCACCTTCTGGAGGAGGGATGCGAACTTCATGGTCTCGAACATATCCGCCGTGTTGTTCGAGGAAGGACCGTCCGTCCCGAGGGCCACGGTGACGCCAGCCCTCAGGAGCCTCACGACGGGGCTTATGCCGGAGGCGAGCTTCATGTTCGAGACGGGGTTGTAGACCGCCTTGACACCCCTCCCGGCCATGATGGATATATCACGGTCCGTGAGGGCTACGCAGTGGGCGGCCACCACGTCCGGCCCGAGGATGCCGAGCTCATCGAGGTAGGAGAAGACGCCCTGTCTCACCTCCCTGCCGAAGGCCTCCTTGATCTTGTCGGGCTCGTCCTCCGTCTCGGCCACGTGTATGTGCATTATGACCCTCCCGAGGTGCCCGTACTTCTCGTTGTAGCGGTCCGTCAGCTGCCTCAGCTCCACGAGGTAATCCGGGTCCACCGTGTAGGGGGCGTGCGGGTCCACGCTGGCCCTTATGCGCCCCCCGTCCTTCCCGTGCCACTCCCTGAACAGGGCCTCGAGAGCACGTCTATCCTCTTCCTTGCGCCAGGAGAAGCAGACGTGCCCCACGACGCCCCTCATGCCTATATCGGCTATCGCCTTAGCCTCGTTCCACCCGGGCGTGTAGTGGTACATGGTGTTCACCGTCGTCACGCCGCCCAGGAGGGATTCGGCACAGGTCAGGAGCGAGCCCACGTACATGTCCCTGCCCGTCATCTTGGCCTCGAGGGGCCAGATGTATTTCTCCAGCCATTCCCTGAGCGGGTGGTCGTCCGCGTAGCCCCTCAGCAGGCTCATGGATATGTGCTGGTGCGCGTTTATGAGGCCGGGCATGATGATGCAGCCCTCGGCCCTCAGGACCTCATAACGGGTGTATTTGCGGGTTATCTCGTCCGCTCTGCCCACATCCACTATCCTGTCGTCCTCCACCACGACGGCACCGTTCCTTATCCGGCCCCTGGGCCCCATGGTCAGGACGGTCCCGCCCTTTATTATGAGCTCCAAGGCCCACGCCCGCCTCGGCCGGCATGCTATTAAGCCTGCCTGCTCCCGGCCCACATGACCTCGGCCATGATCCTCGCGGCCAGGAGGGCCGTCTG
>CAYNQQ010000056.1:3042-5968 GCA_964399385.1 uncultured Candidatus Bathyarchaeia archaeon
CCCACGGAAGCCTCCCTTATGGCGGATGGGCCCCACCTCGAGCCGTGCCTGAAGGTGCTGCTGACGTCGAGCGGGACCCCGAGGAAAACCCATTCTGCCTCATCGAGCCCTCTCTCGGAGGCCAGGAACCTGCCAGCAGGGCTGGTGAAGAGCTCCCTGAAGGACACGGTCCAGTAGGAGTGCGAACCTCTTTTAAGCCATGACCCCAGGACCGGGCGATGGGAGATGGGCGAGGCGGGGAGGAAGGGCCTGGCCGTGGCGAACGCCTGCGTGGCCGGGGGCCTGGTCTCGGCCTTGGTCCTGCAGAGCCCGTACATGGTCCACGTCCTCGTCATGGCCATACTGCACGCGGCCGTGTGCTACGGCTTCCTGAGGGCCGAGGGCTGGTGCCCCTGGGCCGTCGGGGTCCTCTCCTCCATGGGTCTCGTGTTCTCGGGGCTAAGCATCTACGTGGCCGTGGTGATGCTGGGCGAGGCCGTGGAGGCATACCTGCTCATAACGGGCCTATCCGTATCGCTCGGCATCCTGGTGGCATCCCTCGCCTACGCCATCTTCAGGCGTGATGAGTTCGGGGCCTGAGGGCCCGTAAAATACATAAGGCCGTATCTCCAGAAGACATCACCGAGGGCCCGGTATTGGTGGAAATCGCCCTCGCCGACGTGATGGAATGGGTTGACTCGAGACTTGAATCCGCCATGAAGCCCATAAGGAAGGAATGGAACTCGTTGTTGAAAGATGCCCAGAAGGCCCTGAAGGACATACGCAGCGCCTGCGAGAAGATGAGGGATGAAGGCGAGAGGTTCCTCTCAGGCAAGGACCACAGGAGGTACGGGCCCGGGAAGGCGGCCCTCAGGTTCTCGAAGATGATGTTCAACATGCTCGAGGACGTGGAGCTGCCATCCGAGGTCTCGGTGAGCTCCATGGCCTCCTTCCAGAAGGACCTCGCCCGCATTTACAATGCCATAGGGAGGGAATGGTCGGGTCTCCTGGCCAAGATGGACCCCTACATGATAATGGCGAAGAGGAAGCTCAGGAGCGCCTGGCGGAAGATAGGTTCCCTGGTGAGGGACATAAATGCCCTAATGGCCAGGTGCAGGCCCCTGGAGCTCAGGGACGAGGTCAGCTCCGCTATCGCGAAGGTGGAGAAACTGCACTCGGACCTGAGGTCCCTCGAGGGCGAGATGAGCGCCCTATCGCTCGAGGAGGGGGAGGTCAAAGAACAGCTCGAGGCCCTCCGGGCGGCCCTGAGGGAGGTGGAGAACTCGGACGTCATGTTGAGGCTCGAGGAGGCCCGCAGGTCCCTCGAGAACCTAAGGATAGAGGTCAGGACGGAGCTCAGGCATGCCTGGAAAGCCCTCACGAAGCTCAGGGCCCAGGCCTCCTCCGGCCTCCTGGCCTTGGGAGCTGACGAGCGGGAGGCCCTCGAGGCCTACCTATCGGACCCCCTCACCGCCCTCGCCCGCGAGGCGGAGGGCTATCCCCTGCTTAGGTCCGTGCTGTCCAAGGTTGGCGAGGCCTTAGAACGCGGGACCTTGGTCCTGAAGCCGAGCAAAGCCGAGAAGCTGAGGAGCTGGCTAAAAGAGGCCCTGTCAGGCTCTCTTATCCCTCTCCAGGCCAAGTGTAAAAAGGCGCTTGAGGAATTCGAGGCCATAAGGAGATCTGAGGAGGCCGAGGAGGCCCTCAGGAAAATAGAGGCCCTGAAGGCGCGCATATCGGAGCTCGAGAGGAAGGCCGGGATGATCAAGGCCCGCCTTAGCTCCCTCGAGGCCAGGCGCAGATCCCTGGGCAGGAAGCTCGAGGAAGAACTCGAGACCCTATCCTCCCTCCTCGGGGAGCTCTCGGGCGAGGAGGTCAGGGTGGTTTTGGAAGGCTGAGCCGGCTCAGGTTATTATGCCGTAGCCTATGAGCCTCCAGCGGCCTATCCTCCTGCTGAGGGCCACCCTGGCCCCTTCCTCGGCGCAGACCGGCCTGCTGAGCTTGAGCTCCACCCTATCGCCCGATACGGCCGTCACGACGCCAGCCGTGACGGCTGTCCCGACGTCGAGGAGGAGGGCCTCGCCCTTCTTTATGGCCTCTACCTTCACCATGTCCCTGGTCCCTATGGCCCTCTCGAAGAGCCTGACCTCGAGGCTGAGGGCATCCCATACTGGCGGGAGGGTCCCGGGTTCCCCGACCACGCTGCCCACGAGACCGTCCGCCTTCGTGAGAGCTGGGTCGAGTTCCGTCCCCACCCCGACGAGGCCCCCGCAGGTCGCCTCCTCCACGGGCCTCCCCCCGGCATGGAGGCTTGTTATCGTGGTGAACAGAGGCTCGTAGCGCCCATCCGTCTTCACGCCCGGTCTTATCTCGATCTCGTCCCCCACCCTGAACTTGCCCTGTATTATGGTCCCCCCTATCACGCCTCCCACGAGCTTCCTGGCGGGCGTGCCGGGCTTATTGACGTCGAAGGAGCGGACCACGAACATCCTCGGGGGCTTGGTCGGGTCCCTCCTGGGCGTAGGTATATAGCGCTCTATGGCCCACAGGAGGGCATCTATATTGACCTTCCTCTGGGCCGATACAGGTATTATCGGGGCCCCCTCGGCTATGGTCCCCTCTATGAACTTCAGGATCTCCTTATAGCTCTCGAGGGCCCTCTCCTTCGCCACTATATCTATCTTGTTCTGGGCTATCACGATGTTCTTAACGCCCATTATCTCTATGGCGGCCAGGTGCTCTCTCGTCTGGGGCTGGGGGCAGGGCTCATCGGCCGCTATGACGAGGACGGCACCGTCCATGACGGCTGCCCCGGAGAGCATGGTGGCCATGAGGGCCTCGTGGCCGGGAGCGTCCACGAAGCTGAGGCCCCTCTGGAACTCCGTCTCGGCCCCGCAGTGCGGGCAGACAGGGCTCGTGGAGTAATTGGCAGGCTCATCGCACACCGGGC
>CAYNQQ010000057.1:0-5933 GCA_964399385.1 uncultured Candidatus Bathyarchaeia archaeon
GGGAGGGGGGGCGCAGGATAGGCTTCGAGATAATAGATCTGGCCAGCGGGAGGAGAGGGTGGCTCGCCCACGTCAGGCAGAGGGAGGGGCCGAGGCTCGGGAAGTACAGGGTCAACGTGAGGGACCTCGAGGAGGTGGGCGTGAGGGCCATAGAGGAGGCCCTGGACGAGGCTGATGTGGTGGTGATAGATGAGGTGGGGCCCATGGAGCTCTTCTCGGAGCGCTTCGTGGAGGCCGTGAGGAAGGCCCTCGGGAGCGGGAAACCCGTCATAGGGACCATCCACATGAGGGCGAGAGGGCCCCTCCTGGATGAGATAAGGCACGGCGGGAAGGCCGAGATCCTGACCGTGACGGTCGGGAACAGGGGGAGATTGCACGAGGAGGTTCTCCTCAGACTCAAGAAGCTCATGGGGGTCGGCGAGGGCAGATGCTCATAGCCGGCGTGGACGAGGCTGGCAGGGGGTGCGTCATAGGCCCCATGGCCGTAGCCGGCGTGCTCGTCGATGAGGAAGGGCTCGAGAAGCTACTGAGGCTGGGCGTCAGAGACTCTAAGACCCTCAGCCCGGCCAGGAGGAAGGAGCTGGCGATCCTGATAGAGCGGGAGGCCCTCGCCCTCAGGGTGGTCCTGGTCCAGCCGAGGGAGATAGACGAGGTCGTCCTGAGGAAGGGCCTCAACAAGCTCGAGGCCAGGGTCATGGCCTCCATAATAGATGAGCTCGGCCCGGACGTGGCCTACGTGGATTCGAGCGATGTGGTAGAGGGCCGGTTCGCCTCGACCATACGCTCCTACCTCAGGTCCGGCGGGCGCGTGAAGGTGATAGCCGAGCACGGGGCGGACGCCAAGTACCCGGTCGTGGCGGCTGCATCGATAATAGCCAAGGTGAGGAGGGACGAGGCGTTAGAAGCCATCAAGAGGCGCCTCGGTCTCGATCTCGGTTCCGGATACCCATCAGACCCCAGGACCCTGGCCTTCCTCAGGTCCTGGTATGCGAGGCACAAGTCCTACCCGGATTTCGTGAGGAAGACCTGGAGGACGGCGAGGGAGATAGCGGCCGAGGAAGGGGCGGCTAAGCTCGATAGCTGGTGCCGCAAAAAAGATGGGGCCTTCACACGAGGAGCCTGACGAGGTCCTCCGGCCTCCTCATGTTCTTCAGATCGCCGACGGCTATGGAGAGCACTCCCTCAGGGCACTCGTATTCCTCCGGCCTGACGACGAGATGGCCAAGCTCCATGACCTCCGTGAAGGCCTTGGCCGACCTTATCTTGGCGCCATCGTAATCGTACTTCTGGACCACGTTTATCACGAGCTTCACATCCCCGTGCCTCGCCATCATCTCGAACGGGGCGCAGAAGAGGGCCATTATCATGAGCTTGAGCTTCCTGAGGAGCCTCGCCACCAGGCCGAGCAACCCCCTCCTCGGCGGCCTCATGGAATCACAGGGCACGGCCTGGCGCCTCTCGTCCTGCTTCCTCAGCGGGTCCAGGGGTATGACTATGGGTATCCCGAGGACGTGCTCGAGCCTGTAGGCTATGCCTGGCGTCGTCCTCTTACAGCCCTTCTCGTAGGAATATATGGTCATTCTGGAGACGCCCACCATCCTGGCCAGCTCACCTATCGAGAGGCCGAGCTCCTCGCGCCTCTTCTTCACGAGCTCGCCATTAATGTAGACGAAGCACCCGGAGGGGAATACCTCCACTATCGGCGGGTCCCCCTCCAACGTCCTCTCGAGGGCCCCTGGCGAGACAGCGTAGATGCCGTTTTTGTAGTAGATGGCATCGTCATCGAGTTCTTCTCCTCCGCTCCTCTCGGCCACCAGAAGAGGCGTCGCCATGATCCAGTTCGATATGGCGCACAGCTCGCTTATGTGCTCCTTAGGCACTTCCTCGACTTCTCTCGCCGCCCTTATTATGAGGGATTTCTCACCGCGTTTTGCCACCACGTTAAAACAGGAGCTCTGTGCTGCCTCCATCATCGTTTTAAAGCCGTGGGCCCTCAGCACCCTCGTTATCTCCTCGACCAGGGACCCCGGCCTCATCGTTGCACCTCGGCTCCTGAATAAAGTTCCAGGATACCTAATGAAAAACTTTTCCCATCAGGCGCGCCGGGGCCCACGCCTGAACCTGGCCACTACCATGGCGTGGTCCTTATCGAAGGGCTCGAGGTGGACCTTGTCCTCTATCTCGAAGCCACGTGATTGGAGAACCTCCATCTCGCGCCTGTAGAGCTCCGAGGGCTTCTTGGTCACATCTATGCTCCTGGCCTTGATGGCGAGCATTATCTCGCCCCCGTCCTTGAGGAAGAAATCCGCGTTGTCAGCGAGCACCTTGGCCTGCTCGGGCTGGGCGATATCGCAGTAGATCACGTCCACCTCGCCAACTATGTGGGCGTAGAGCCTGGGCATCCTCGCGTCGGCCAGGATGGGCGACATATTGGGCCTGTAGGCGCACACGTTGTTGACGAGGTCCTGGATGACCCTCGGCGCGAACTCGACGCAGAAGACATGGCCCTCCGGGCCTACTATATCGGATACGTGGGAGGCCGTGGTCCCAGAGGCGGCACCGAGGTAGAGGACCTTGTGCCCTGGTCTTATGGGCATGACATCTATCTCCTTCAGTATGGAGGCCGCCAGCTTGCTCCTGTAGGCATCCCAGAGCCGGTATTCGGCATCTCCCACCCTCACGAGCTTCTCGCCGTAGACCGTCCTGCCCGGGGCCAGGTTCCTCGTGGCCAGCCTCCTCGTCCCGTCCTCGAAGACCAGCCAGTAGACGCCCGGGAACTTCTTGTGTTCCTCAACCTCTACTGGCACCCTTCCTCGCCCTCCTCGGCTTCTTCACCTTCACCGGCTTCTTGGGGGGCTTGGGGTATTTCTCCCTTATCTCCTTGACCCTGGCATCGAGGTCGGCCTTGAGCTGGTCCCCCACATAACGCCCGCTGAAGGCATCTATGCGGGCCGCTATGGATATCTTGCCCGCCAGGGCCCTCGCTATCTTGCCCCTCTGCCACTTCTTAGAGCCCTTTATGTAGTAGTGCTGGAAGATGACGCCGTGCTTGGGTGGTTTGGCGCCCGTCCTCAGAGCCCTGAAGAGGGCTTTCTCGGCCCCGAGGACCTGGACGGTGCTCGAGGGTAGCTTGGCGAGCTTCTCGAGACCGCCGGCGAGGGAGATGAGGCGCGCTCCGAGGAGAGGGCCTGCCACGGCCTTCAGGTTAGGGGCTATCTCCTCCATGACGTTATCTATGTAGCGCTCGAGCAGCCTCCTCAGCGCGTATAGGTCGAGGGCCCTGGTGCACGCCTCCCTTATCTTGCTCAGGTCCTCCTCGCTCAGCTCGGCCCCAACGGAGGCGGAGGCAGCAGAAGCTATCTGCTCTGCCTTCTCCCTCGGGAGCCCCAGCTTCCTCAGCTTCTCGACCGTGAAGTTATCCCTATGGCCGAGCTCCCTGACGAGCCTTATGAACTGCTCGTGTTCACCCACCAGCCTGTTGAGCTCGGGGAAATGTATGTTGTACCATTCTCTTATCCGGCTGGCCATGAGGTTGAGAATCCTATCTATATCATCTATCATGTTTATCGCCTGGGCCACCACGAGGTCCCGCTTCTCGAGGGAGCGCCTCACGAGCGACCTCGTCATCTCGACGCTCACGTCATGTATCCACGAGCTTATGTCCTCCCCGGGCCTGGAGAAGCCTATCTTCTCCGCGAAACCCCCCATATCCGATCTCACGAGCTCCGCCGACTTCAGAGGGGCCTGGACGGCTGTCTCGATGCCCAGCTCCTCCTCCAAGCTCCTCGCGAGATCCGGGTTCTCGAGGTAGAAGGCCTCGTAGCCCTGGCCCATGAGGGCCTTCACCAGCCCCACGAGTTCTTTGACGGGCCTCCCGTCCATCAGTGATATGAGCTTCCTGGCCGTGGCCTTCACATCCCTCGGGAACTTCACGTGCCTTATGAGCTGGCCTTCCTCATCGAAGGCCAGTATCCCGAAGGGGCATATCACTATCTCAGCCGCTCGCTTGCTCATCATCACCCTCTCATCTGGAGGGCGCGCAAGCCCATATATAATCCTTGCCCGGCGGGCCCCCTCAGGACCTCTCGCCCAGCAGGCCCTTGACGGCCTCGCCCACCATGTCCGCCACCCGGCTGTAGCCGTGTCTCTCCATGTAGGCCTCGAGGCCGGCCGTTATGGACCTGAAGACGCCGAGGCCCCTATAATATACGGCTGAGCCCACCTGGACGGCCGAGGCCCCGGCCAAGATGAACTCCACGGCATCCCTCCAGCCCATGATGCCCCCGCAGCCTATCACGGGCACGTCGAGAACTCCGTAGAGCTCGCACACGGCCCTGACCGCTATGGGCCTGATGGCCGGGCCCGAGAGACCCCCGAAGCCCGCGGACAGCACCGGCCTCTTGAGCTCCACGTCTATGGCCAGCGCCCTCACGGTGTTTATTGCTACCACGCCATCCGCCCCGGCCCTCTCGGCAGCAAGCCCTATGGCCGTTATATCAGATACGTTAGGGCTCAGCTTCACGAAGACGGGTATCTCGACGCGGTCCTTGACCGCCCTGACGACCGCCTCCACGAGCTCCGGCCTCGAGCCTATCTCCCTCACGCCGGATACGTGAGGGCAGCTGCAGTTCAGCTCCAGAGCTACGGCGCCGGCGGCCTCGAGTTCCTCGGCCACCGAGGCGTAATCCTCGGGCTTGAAACCGAAGACGCTGGCTATCACGGGCACCCCCTCCTCCCTCAGGCGCCTGAGCTCGGGGGCGAAGCCCTCGGCCCCCGGGTTGGAGAGGCCCACGGCGTTGAGGAGGCCCACCTCGAGCTCCACGAGGATCGGCGTCCTGAAGCCGGGCCTCGGGCCGGGCCCTATGGACTTGGTGACGACCGCCCCGGCCCCGGCCTCGTAGGCCCTCCTGAGGAGGGGGGCCGAGAGCCCTATTATGCCGGCCGCCAGCAGCACGGGGTTGCGGAACCTGAGGCCAGCCACATCCACAGATAGATCCGCCAACCTCCCCACCGCAACCGATAAGGGCGGTCCCGGGCCCTAATAGGCTGGCATGGGAGAGCCCAGGCCGGGGAGCCCGAGGGCCATAACGGTCCTAAAGGTCGTGGATGAGGGCCCGAGGACGCGCACCATATACTTCAGGGACCTGCTCTGCGCGTCCGCGAGCCCTGGGCAGTTCGTCATGATCTACGTGCCGGGCCTCGAGGAGGTCCCGATGAGCCTATCGACCATAAGGCCCGATGGCCTCGCCAGCATAACCGTCAAGGCCGTGGGGGAGACCACGAGGGCCCTTCTGGAGGTGGGCCCCGGGTCCAGGCTCGGCCTCAGGGGGCCCTTCGGCAGGGGTTTTAGCCTCGAGGGCAAAAGGCCCCTCCTCATAGGGGCCGGGACGGGCGCCGCACCCATAATGCCGCTCGCCGAGCTCATGGCCTCTTCGGGCCTTAAGCCCAAGCTCGTGCTGGCCGCGAGGACCAAGGGCGAGATCCTCTTCCTGGACAGGGCCGTGCGGGCCCTCGGGGAGGAGCAAGTCGAGGTGGCCACCGAGGACGGCTCCCTGGGCCGCAGGGGGACGGCCCTCGACTTGGCCAGGGAGCTCATCGCCACGGGCCGGTATGACGCCCTGTATGCCTGCGGCCGGGAGTCCCTGCTCGTGAGATTGCTCGATCTGGCCCTCGCCGCCGGCCTCAGGCACGTCCAGCTCAGCCTCGAGAGGCTGGTGAAATGCGGAATGGGGCTCTGCGGCCACTGCTCCATAGGGCCCTACCGGGTCTGCACGGACGGGCCCGTCTTCGACCTCGGGATGCTGACCCACCCGGCCGTCAGGGAGGAACTCGGGAGGCTCTGGCGGGACGAGTGCGGCAGGCCGGTCCGGGTGCCCGAGGAGAAACGCTGAGGCTTCTCTCGGACCGAGAGAGGAGCCCAGCCTTATAATCTT
>CAYNQQ010000058.1:0-5932 GCA_964399385.1 uncultured Candidatus Bathyarchaeia archaeon
TCATGTCCATGCACATACCCGAGTCAGAGCGCGAGAAGCGCTACCAGGTCTTCGTGCCGAGGTACCAGGTCAGGCTCGAGTTCTTCGAGCTCGCGAGACCAAATGCCGTTTTCATGCACTGCCTCCCGGCCCACAGGGGGGAGGAGGTGGCCCCGGAGGTCATAGATGGCCCGAAATCCATAGTCTTCGATCAGGCAGAGAACAGGCTCCACGCCCAGGTGGCCCTCCTGATATTCCTCTACGCCCCCGGCCTCGTCCTGTGAGGAGGGCCCTGATGTCCGGCCGTGGGCCGAGAGTGCTCATAGCGGCCTCGAGGCTCGATAAGGCCGCCATGAACATAGCCTCGAAGCTCATAGAGATGTTTGGCCTCGAGCGGACATCCACGACCTTCGATGGCCAGCCCGCCTACGTCAAAGGGGACGTGATGCTCGTCTTCACGAGCGAGGACAGCATAAACGCCGAGCACGTGGCCTCCCTGGGCCCTGGGATGGTCATTTTCGCGGCCAGGCACTCCAGCCTGGCGGGCGAGCCCACCCTCAGCACCCACACGCCGGGGAACCTCGGCTTCGAGGCCAAGTTCGGGGGAAGGCCTCGCGAGCTGGGCTGGTCAGAACCCAACGTCATGAAGAAGGCCCTCCTGACCCTCGCGGAGCAGAGGGAGAAGCTCGGGCTCGGGGAATACCGGGTATGCCTCGAGGCGACGCACCACGGGCCCACGGGCATCGATGTGCCCGTCGTCTTCGTGGAGATAGGGAGCACCCCCGACCGCTGGTCGGACGAGAGGGCCGGGGAGGCCGTGGCAGAGGCCATATGGGAGGCCGCCAACAGGCCCTCAAGGGCCAAGAGGGCTGTTGGGTTCGGGGGAGGCCATTACGCCCCCAAGTTCACGAGGCTCGTCCTTGAGGAACTCGACGTGGCCGTGGGCCACATAGTGCCCAAGCACGTCTTCTCCTCGCTGGGCCAGGACAGGTGGCTGGTGGAAGGGCCCGTATCCAAGACCTGGGGCGGCTGCGATCTCGTGGTCGTGGATAAGAAGGGCCTGAGGGGGCAGGATAGGAAGTTCGTGGTCTCGGTGGCCGAGGGCCTCGGCCTGGAGGTCCTCACGGTTTGAGGGACGGCTTCACGGTCTTCATCAGGGACGAGGAACTCTGTGTCGAATGCGGTTTCTGCGGCGAGTACGTGTTCTGCCCTGGGATGGGGAAGCCAACCATCTACAGGGACCCGGAGAGGTGCGTGGGCTGCGGGGCCTGTTATCTCGCCTGCCCCTACGAGGCCGTGAGGCCCTCGGAGGCCCCCGGGCCCAGGGGGACCGTTAGGATATACGTGGAGGGGGAGGCCTACGAGGTCCCCGAGAAGATAACGGTGAGGAAGGCCCTCGAGCTCCTCGGCTTCAGCACCTCCAAGCTGCCGGGCCAGGCGGACCTCTTCGTCCCCTGCGAGACGGGAGGCTGTTTCGCCTGCTCGGTCTACGTGGATGGCGAGTTGAGGCCCGCCTGCACGACGCCCGTGAGGGACGGCATGAAGGTGGAGTTCCCTCCCGAGGGCATGAGGCTCCTGAGGCGCGTCTCGGGCTTCCAGCCCCACCCCGTCGGTGGCGTCGGGACTCCCTGGTGGCTCAAGGACAGGGGAACCTACATAGAGGTGGCCTGCTTCGCCCACGGCTGCAATCTCAGGTGCCCACAGTGCCAGAACTTCTCCGTCACCTATGATAGCGTCGAAGAGCCCCTGAGGCCGGATGAGGCGGCCAGGAGGCTCACGGCCCTCAGGCACTATTACGGCGTGGATAGGATGGCCATCTCAGGCGGCGAGCCCACCCTCAACCGTGATTGGCTCATATCCTTCTTCAAGGCCCTGAGGGCCTTCAACAGGGACTCTAAGGCCCGTTTCCATCTCGATACAAACGCCACCCTCCTCACCCCGGACTACATAGACGAGCTGGTCTTAGAGGCCGGGATAACTGATATAGGGCCGGATGTGAAGGGCCTCAGGCTCGAGACCTTCATGGAGATAACGGGCATAAGGGATGTGGAGCTGGCCAGGAGGTATCACGAGAACGAGTGGAAGGCCGTGAAATACATAATAGACCACTATTATCCAGATGAGGTCTTCATGGGGATAGGAATACCCTACAACCCGGCCTTCATGGATCTCGAGGAGCTCCGGGAGATGGGGGAGAGGATAGCCAGCATGGACCCTGAGGTCCAGGTCTGCGTTCTCGATTACTTCCCGACCTTCAGGCGCAGGGACATCAGGAGGCCGAGCTACAGGCAGATGCTGAGGGCCAGGGAGGTGCTGCTCGAGGCCGGCCTTAAGACCGTGATAGCCCAGACCTCCATGGGGCACGTCGGGCCCTGAGGCCGGCCTCCGGACAGCCTTAATAACCAGGCCCTGAGGTGCCCTCGGGAAGAAGGCTTGACAGGGAGGGAGCTGCCGGGCTCCTTTCTGCTCGCCTCCACGGCCATGATGGCTGCCCTCCACGCGGCGCTGGCCTCCATACCCGGGCCCTTCGGGTTCAGGAGCTGGATGATTGTCCTGCTGCCCCTCGAGGGCATAATCCTGGGGCCCGGGCCGGCGGCCATATCGGCCATGATAGGGGCCTCCATAGGCTGCGTGATGAGGGGCGAGGGGGCCATTCTCCCGATAGTGGCTTTCTCGGAGCCCCTCGGGGCCGCCTCGGCTGGCCTGGCCATGAAGAGGCGCTGGAGGGAGCTCCTGGCCATCTACGCCCTCATGCTGGCCGCCTACTTCGCCCACCCCTACGGGCGGGCCCTGCCGGCCTGGTGCCTCTGGGACATATACGTGGCCGCCTCCCTGGTCCTGGCGGCCTGCCTCTTCTCCTCGGCCCCCTTCAGGGTCTCCCTCGATAAGGTGCTCGGGAGGCTGGAGGAGAACTGGCCCATACTGGGGGACCTGAGGTCGGCCTTCAGCTCCAGCCTGCGCCCGGGTAGCCCGGCCTCCATGGCCCTATCGGCCTTCATAGGCCTCGAGACCGATTCCCTGGCCAGGATATTCGTCTTCATACCCCTCTGCTTCTACGTCCTACTGGGCCTGAGGCTGGAGGCCATAGTGCCCATGTGGTATCTCGGCGCCCTGGCCACCCCCCTCGAGGCCGTGTTGGGCATGCTTGTGGCCTCCATAGTGGGCCCGCCGGTGGTGAATGCCCTCAGATATAAGGGCATAGAGGCCCCGATGACGTGAGGGGACCGGTCGTGCCCTCGTGGCTCGAGGAGATGACCTCGGCCCTATGGCGCTACCTGCCCCTGGCCGTGGAATACGCGGTCCTCATCGCGGTCGCGGTGGCCATCGAGAGGCTCGGGACGAGGAAGGTGAGGAAGGCCGTCGAGAAGCTGAGGATTCCCCCCGAGGCTGGGAACGCCATAATACTGGCCCTCAGGATCACCGTCCTCGTGGCCGCCTGCATAGTGGCCCTGAGCATAGGGGGCATACCGTCGTCCTGGCTGGTCGGGCTATCGGCCCTCGGCGGGACGGCCATAGGCTTCGCCTCCACGAGGACGGTGGGGAACCTCATATCCGGCATCTACATAATGGTCTCGAGGCCCTTCGGGATAGGGGATTACGTGAGGATAGGCGATGTGGAAGGCGAGGTGGTCGAGATATCCATGAATTACACGAAGCTCAGGGCCCCCGATGGCTCCGTGCTCCTCCTCAGCAACCAGAAGGTCCTTGACAGCAACGTGGTCAACTTCTCCGTGGAGGTGGAGGGCCAGAAGCTCATAAGGTATGTCTTCTCCCTCGGCTTCGACCACAGCGTCCCCTCGGGGAAGCTCGAGGAAGCCCTCAGGGCCGTGGTGGAGGAGTGGGGGGATAGGCTCCCGAGGCCCCCGGAGTTCTTCCTGGCCAAGAGCGATAGGCTCGGCAGGGAATA
The DNA here is from genome assembly GCA_964399385.1 of uncultured Candidatus Bathyarchaeia archaeon. Classification (GTDB taxonomy): domain Archaea; phylum Thermoproteota; class Bathyarchaeia; order EX4484-135; family EX4484-135; genus EX4484-135. Next base: position 3,887 of record CAYNQQ010000058.1, read on the forward strand.
CCTCTTCACCTTCTACGTCAAGGATGTGGAGGAGCTCTGGCCCACGAGGGACGCCCTCATAAGATCGGTGCTGAGGGCCTGGGAGGAGCTGAAGGCGGGAGCATGAGCAAGCGCGCGCCGGCCATCAGGGGCCCCGATGACGTGATGGTGGCCGCCCAGCTGGCGGCAGCCCTCGAGCTAAGCGCCTTCCCCAAGCCCGGGAACGTGCACAGGCTGGCCGACCTCGGCCCGAAGACCTTCGAGAGGTTCCTGGCCGGCTCCCTGGCCCTCGGGCCAGCCTGCAGGAGGGCCGCAGAGAAGGGCATGGCCGTGGCCCGCGGGGAACTCGGCCCCTCTGAGGTAGGCCTCGGCCAGCTCATGGGGGCGGCCGTCGAGGACGACGGCAGGTGGCAGAGGGCGGGCCCGACCCACACGGGCTTCGTCATGCTCGCCATCCCGTTATCGGCCTCGGCCGGTCTCTGCCTCGGCGAGGGACGCGAGCTGGAGCCGGGGGGGCTCGCCTCCAGGGCCAGGGAGCTGCTGAGGTCCACGAGCACCCTCGATGCCATCGGCCTCTACAGGGCCCTTAGGGCCTCCTGCTCCACCAAGCTTGGCGTCCTGAGGCCGGAGGTGGGCATACCGGATGTCTTTGACGAGAGGGCGGAGGACAGGATAGCGGAGGAGGGCCTAACGCTCTGGAATATCCTCGAGAGGTGCTCGGGCTGGGACCTTGTGGCCAGGGAGCTCTGCAGCGGCCTCCAGCTCTCGTTGGACATCGGCCTTAGGAGGCTGGAGGAGGAGATGGAGGAGCACGGGGAGCTGAACAAGGCCGTGGTAAACACCTTCCTCGCCCTCCTTTCCGAGGTAGAGGATACCCACCTGGCCCGCTGCTGGGGCCTAAGGAAGACCAGCCTCGTGCCGGATGCCGTCTGGGAAGGGCTCGGGGTCGCGAGGGAGATATCCGAGAGGGCCAGGGCGATACTCGCCCTCGGAGGGGCCAGGACGGAGGAGGGCCTCAAGGCCCTATGGGAACTCGATGCCGAACTCAGGTCTAAGGGCCTGAACCCAGGCTCCTGTGCCGACCTGACGGCCTGCTCCCTGATGTTAGCCCTCCTGACCTGGCTCAGGCCCTGACCGGCCGGCGGATAGCTTCCTCCTCGTTATCATGATGCAGACGTTATGGAATACCTTGACGCCCGCCTCCTCGAGCTTCCTTATGGCCTCCTCGGACTCGGCGCCAGGCTGCATCCACACGAACCTCACGCCCAGCTCGAGGCACTGGTCCGCGAGGGCCTCGGTCACCTTCGGGGGGACCACGAAAACGACCACATCCGGTCTCTTGGGCAGGCTCTTAAGGTCGGGGTAGCACCTGCGGCCGAGGACCTCATCGGCCTTGGGGTTGACGGGGTAGACCTCATAGCCGGCCTCGAGCAGATCCTTGAAGACCTTGTGGCCGTATTTCTCGGGGTTCCTGGAGGCCCCGACGACGGCAAAGACGTTCTCCTCGTCCAGGATTTCCACTACCTCACCCATCCCTTCTCCCGCCTTCCGGTAGGCTCCCCCAAGCCCACGTAAATTAGTTTTCGCAGGTCTCAAACCGACCTCCTAAAGCTACTTGAAGAGCTGTCGTGAATGGGCGTAAAGGTTATAAACACATGGGCCTAAGCCCAGCACGCTAAGGTGTGAGAGATGACCAGGGACCAGGTCATAGGCGCGGTCATATTCGTCGTCTGCCTGCTCATCCTCATAGGATACTTGGCGGACCTCATCATAATGGCCGTCAGCCGCATGCAGTACTCGTGGATTGCGAGCTTCCTCGAGTTCCTCGGCGCTAAGCTGCCCCCGCCGCCCTGGGGCCCGTTCTGGGTCCTGATATGGCTGATAGCCATCCCGGTGGTCATAGCGTTCTGCGCCGTCATGGCCATAGGGGCCTGGATAGGCTGGACGATGGCCACGACACCCCCTCCGGCGCCCATAGAGGAGCTGGAGGAGGAGCTGAGGAAGGAAGAGGAGAAGGAGAAAGAAGAGGAGAAAGAGGAAGCCGAGGGGAAGGAAGAGGAGAAGTAG
>CAYNQQ010000059.1:0-5927 GCA_964399385.1 uncultured Candidatus Bathyarchaeia archaeon
GTGCTGTCCCTCCCACGTCTACCTCGTCCGCATTCATACCGCCCTCGACGCGCAGAGACCCTCCCACGTCTAACCTCCTCGCCCTAAGGGAGCCCTCGGCCGTCAGCGTGCCTCCCACGCGGGCGGAGCCGAGATCGCTATCCCCACCGACCTCGAGCACCCCTCCAACATCTACCTCCTCAGCCCTCAGGTCGCGCCCCACCCGCAGGGCCCCTCCCACATCTGCGTGTTTGACCTCGGCCGAGCCGGAGACGTGTAGAGACCCCCTCCTGACCTTAACCTGATTGCTCACCCTCAGGTCCCCCCTCACCTCCACATCACCATCGGCGCCCTCCAGCCTCTCGGCCTCCAGGCTGCCCTCAAAGAAGCAATCCCCCCTGCAGAACACGGAGCCTGAGACCCTGATGACGGGTGGCTCACCCGAGCCCACCACGGTGGCGTGATCGCCAACCCAGAGGGAGCCCTCAACCCGGCCCACGTGGGCTCTCTCGCCGGGCCTTATGCGGAGGCCCCCGGCCCCGCTCATGGCACGAGCACCTCGGCCCGCGTGCCTATAAGGCGGGCGCACACCGGGCGATCACCTCTCGTCAGCACCGGTGTGCTCACCCTCGAGGAGGGCCAGCAGGGCCTTCAGGCGCCTGTAGAGCTCCAGGAACTTGGCCCCGAGCGAGGCCAGTACGTAATGCTTCCGGCCTCCTATGAGCTCCACCCGCACGAAGCCCGCCTGCTCGAGCCTCGAGAGCACCTTCTTGGCCCTGTCCACGGGCATCCGGGCGCCGTAGGAGGCCCTGGTGAGGGTGCAGGGCGCATTACGCCTCACGGCCTCGAGCACGTCCGCGTAGATATCGTAGCGCGTCCTCCTCTCCCGTCCCCGCACGCACGTGCTCGGCCCCCGCGGCCAAAAAGGGTAGCGCACAATCCGTGCCCTCGGCAGGCTACTTGGGAGGAGATGATGTACCGTGAAATATTAAAGGCCCGGCCCGGGGTAGGCCCTGAGGGCCCAGGTATGGGTAGCGAGCGCATGCTCAGCATGGCCGAGGCCATAAACGAGGCCCTTAGGGAGGAGATGCGCAGGGACGAGCGCGTGATACTCCTCGGCGAGGACATAGGGGTCCTCGGGGGGATCTACCGCGTCACCAAGGGTCTTCTCGAGGAGTTCGGGCCGGATAGGGTTATAGACACGCCCATAAGCGAGGAGGGCTTCGTCGGGGCCGCCATAGGGCTCGCCATAATGGGCTTCAGGCCCGTGGTGGAGATAATGTACGCTGATTTCCTGGCCAACTGCATGAACCAGATAGTCAATTTCGCTGCCAAGATGAGGTACATGAGCGGGGGGCAGCTGAAGGTCCCCCTCGTCATAAGGACCATGATGGCCCACGGGAGGGGTCATGGCGGCGACCACTCCCAGGTCCCCATACCCTGGTTCCTGAACGTCCCGGGCCTCAAGCTCGTGGCCCCCTCGACCCCCTACGATGCTAAGGGCCTGCTGAAATCCGCCATAAGAGATGACTCGCCCGTCATCTACTTCGAGCCCTACGTGCTCTACAGGGTCAGGGGGCCCGTCCCCGAGGGCGATTACACGATACCGCTCGGGAAGGCAGATGTCAAACGCGAGGGGGATGACATAACCATAGTGGCCATATCGGCCATGGTCCCGAGGGCCCTCGAGGCAGCGGAGGAGTTGGCCGGGGAGGGCATAAGCGCCGAGGTCCTGGACCCGAGGACCATCGTGCCCCTCGATGAGGAGGCCATAATAAGGTCGGTGGAGAAGACGAACAGGCTCCTCATAGTCGAGTACTCGCACAAGAGGGGGGGCGTGGGCGCCGAGATAGCCGCCCTGGTGGTGGAGAAGGCCTTCGATTATCTCGATGCCCCAATCCTAAGGCTCGCGAGCCCGGACGTGCCCATACCCGTGAGCCCGGAGCTCGGCAAGCTAACCATACCGACGGCCAGGGACATAGCCGAGGCGGCCAAGAAGCTCGTCCTCGGGGAGGTATGACGTATGGTCAAGCTCGTCATAATGCCGAGGCTCGATATCGATATGGAGAAGGGCTCCGTGGTCGAGTGGCGCAAGGGGGAGGGTGAGCCCGTCAGGAAGGGCGAGGTAATAGCTGTGGTCATGAGCGAGAAGGTCACCTACGAGGTCGAGAGCCCGGCCGACGGCTATCTGGCGAAGATACTCGTCGGGCCTGAGGTGGAGGTGCCCATAGGGACCCCGATAGCCGTGATAGCCGAGGAGGGGGACCGCCCCGAGGATGTCGAGGAGGCTGTGAGGAAGGCGGAGGAGGCCCTCAGGGCCCTGAAGGCCCCGAGGCCTGTTGAGGCTGCCGCGGCGCCGGCGGCCAGGGCCGAAATACCCGTCCCGGCCAGGCCCAGGGTGAGGATAACGCCCGCGGCCAGGAAGCTCGCAGAACAATATGGCCTCGATATAACGAGAATAAGGGGGACCGGGCCCGGGGGGCGCATAACGAAGGCCGACGTGCTCAGGGCCCTCGAGGCCCTTAAGGCCAGGCCGGCCTACCGCGAGGTGAGGCTGACCGGCATAAGGCGTCTCACCGCCGAGAAGATGGTCAGGGCCTGGGAGGCCCCCCACGCGAGCCTCACGGTCCAGGTCGATATGAGCAAGGCCGTGGAGCTGAGGGCCGAGCTCGAGGCGGGAGGCACGAAGATACCTTACGATGCCATCTTCATAAGGGCCGTGGCCCTCGCCCTCAGGGAGCACCCGGAGCTGAACGCCACCTTCGAGGGAGGGGCCATCAGGGTGCACGAGGCCGTGAACGTTTGCTTCGCCGTGGATACCCCTCAGGGCCTCGTGACGCCCGTGGTGAGGGATGCCGATAAGAAGGGCCTCCTCCAGATAGCGAGGGAGGTCAGGGAGCTCGCTGAGAGAGCCCGCTCTGGTAGGCTGACCATGGAGGACGTGAGGGGAGGGACCTTCACCATAACCAATCTCGGCGTCCTTGGTATCGACCAGTTCACGCCCATACTGAACCACCCGCAGGTGGCCATACTGGCCGTTGGGACGGTGGAGGACAGGCCCATCGTGGTGGACGGCCGTCTTGCCGTGAGGAAGACGGCCTGGATCACCCTTTCCTTCGACCACAGGGCCATAGATGGGGCCCCTGCGGCCCGCTTCCTCGCCACCGTCAAACGGCTCCTCGAGAACCCGGAGGAGCTGGGGAGGTGAAGTGCCCTCCTGGCGCCTCCTCACGACCTCATGGCCCGATAGGGAGTTCAACCTGGCCTTCGAGTGGGCCCTCCTCGAGGCCGTGAAGAACGGGTATTCCCCGAGCACCGTTAGGATATGGGTGAACGGCCCCTGCGTGGTGGTGGACCGCTCCGCCCGCTCGCTTGACGAGGTGAGGCGGGAGGCCTGCCTCGAGCTCGGGCTGCCCGTCCTGAGGAGGCCCACGGCCGGTGGGGCCGTCTACCACGACGAGGGGAACCTCAACTGGACCCTGGTGCTCAGGAGGGAGGACTTAGGGCCCCTGAGGTGGCCCAGGCAGCTCGAGGAGAAAGCCTCGAGGGCCCTGCTGGAGCTCCTCGCGTCCCTGGGCCTCAGGGGGGAGTTCAGGCCGGGGGAGGGCGTCTTCTTGGGGGGCGCCAAGGTCTCCGGCATGGCCTCCTACGTCAGCAGGACGGCCGTGCTGGTCCACGGGACCCTCCTCGTGTGCTCCGACCTTGGGGCGTTGAGGAAGGCCCTGAGGTGTAAGTTCGAGGTCGCGAATCTCGCCGAGCGGTGCGGCCTCGACCTGGAGCCCCTGGCCCTCGGGGCCAACCTCGCCGTCAGGCTCGCCTCCTCCTTCGGCTCGGGGCTGGTGGAGAAACCGGCCCTCAGGCACGAGCTCGAGCTCGCGGAGCACCTGAGGGATAGGGCCTGCCTGCCCGGGTGGCCGGAAGGCAGATAAGGCCGGTCGGCCCGTCAGCACGGGTGGCTGGCTTGAAGGAGGCCGTGCTGGTAATAGATATGCTGAACGACTTCGTGAAGCCCGGGGGAACCCTCAGGGTGGAGAGGGCAGAGCGGATAATCCCGAAGCTGAAGGCCCTGTTGGATTGGGCGAGGGGGAAGGGGCTCCCGGTCATCTACGCCTGCGATGCCCACAGGAAGGGCGTGGATGCCGAGCTGGCCCTCTGGGGCGACCACGCCATAGAGGGGACGTGGGGCGCCCAGGTCATCGAGGAGCTCAAGCCCCAGGAGGGCGATTTCGTGGTCAGGAAGCGCAGGTACAGCGCTTTCTTCGGGACCGACCTCGACCTGCTGCTCAGGGAACTCGGCGTGGACACCCTCATCCTCACGGGCCTCGTAACCAACGTGTGCGTCCAACACACGGCCGCGGATGCCTTCTTCAGGGGCTACAAGGTGGTGGTCGTATCCGATTGCTGTGGGGCCCTGACGGAGGAAGAGCACAAGAGCGCCCTGGAGTACATGAGGCGCGTCTACGGGGCCGACGTGAGGACGGCCGACGAGATCATGGCAGGTGGCTGACCCGGCTGGGGCCGCCCGCCCCCCGCAACAGGTTATATGCGGGCTCGATACCTCAGCCTGGGGCGTGGAGGAATGGCCCGGAGGATGTTCTACGTGGCGACGGACGAGGAGATAAAGAGCGGGAAGGCGACCGATATATACTTCGTCAGGACGAAGCGCATCCTGGAGGCCAGGGGCCTATCAAACGTCCGCGTGGTCGCTGAGGTGACGGCGAGCAAGCTCCCAGAGAGATGGCCCTGGGGCATCCTGTGCGGGGTGGAGGAGGTCGCGAGGCTCTTCGAGGGCATACCCGTCGATGTTTATTCCATGCCGGAGGGCTCCGTCTTCTACACCAAGGATTACAGGGGCCTTAAGGAGCCCGTCCTCTTCATAGAAGGGCCCTACGGCGAGTTCTGCGTATATGAGACCCCAATGCTGGGCCTCCTCTGCCAGGCCTCGGGTGTTGCCACTAAGGCCGCGAGGGTCAAGAAGGCGGCGGGGGATTGCCTCGTGGTCTCCTTCGGCACGAGGAGGATGCACCCCGCCCTGGCCCCCATGATAGATAGGGCGGCCTTCATAGGGGGCCTCGATGCCGTCTCGAACATCGTGGGGGCCGAGGCCGTGGGCCAGAAGCCCGTGGGGACCATGCCCCACGCCCTCATAATCGTCATGGGGGACCAAGTGGAGGCCTGGAAGGCCTTCGACGAGGTAGTGGAGCCCGAGGTCCCGAGGGTGGCCCTCGTGGACACCTACTACGACGAGAAGATAGAGGCCATCATGGCCGCCGAGGCCCTGGGCAAGAAGCTCTTCGCCGTCCGCCTGGACACGCCGGGCTCGAGGAGGGGGGATTTCGCGGAGATAATAAGGGAGGTCAGGTGGGAGCTCGACATAAGGGGCTACAAGCACGTGAAGATCTTCCTCTCGGGAGGCCTCGACGAATACGTGATACCCGAGCTGAAGAAGGCTGGGGCTGAGGCCTTCGGCGTCGGGACCTCCATAAGCAACGCCCCCGTGGTGGACTTCGCCATGGATATAGTAGAGGTCGAGGGCAAGGGCCCCTGCGCGAAGAGGGGCAAGCTGGGGGGCAAGAAACAGCTCTGGCGCTGCCCCGAGTGCCTTGTTGACCTCGTGATGCCGTTCGGGGCCGAGGGGCCGACGTGCCCGAGGTGCGGCGGGGATATGGAGCCCATGCTCAGGCCCCTGGTGAAGAACGGGCGCATCGTGGCCGAGCTTCCGGAGCCAGCCGAGATAAGGAAGTACGTGCTCGAGCAGCTCGAGAAGCTCGAGCTCGAGTTCGAGACCTGACGGGGGCGCCCGGGCGTGCTGTTCAAGAAGCACCTCATAGAGAAAATACTGTCGGGCCGGAAGACGAGGACCATAAGGCGCTGGGGCGGCTACAAGGTCGGCAGGCTCTACCCCGTGCTGGAGAGGCCGGGCGGCCCGGTGAGGGCCTGGATATTCA
>CAYNQQ010000060.1:0-5925 GCA_964399385.1 uncultured Candidatus Bathyarchaeia archaeon
TCTTCATAACGCACGACCTCGCCCTGGCCAGGTACCTGTGCAACAGGATAGCCATCATGTACCTCGGGAAGCTGGTCGAGATAGGCGGGGCGGACGAGGTCATCGATGAGCCCCTCCACCCGTACACGAAGGCCCTCATATCCGCTATACCCGAGCCGGACCCTGAGAACAGGAAGAGGATGAGGAATGTGCCCATAAAGGGCGAGGTCCCGAGCGCTGTCTTCGTCCCGCCGGGCTGCCGCTTCCACCCGAGGTGCGTGGTGCTGGACGAGCACCCCGAGCTGAGGGATAAGTGCAGGAAGGAGGAGCCGCCCATGGTGGAGGTGAAGCCCGGCAGGTACGTGGCCTGTTGGTACGTCATGAAGACGTGAGGGCATGTCCTCCGTCCTCGAGATAATAGAGGGCATCCTGGGGCCCCAGGCCCCCGGTCCCATCCCCTCTTTCTCCAAGATACACGTCATCATGGTCCTCGACACGCTCTACAGGTCGGGCCCGATGGGGAGGGCCAGCCTGGCCAGGGCCGTGGGGCTCGGCGAGGGCGCCATAAGGACCATGCTCGGCCGCCTCAGCAGCGCTGGCCTCGTCGAGGTATCGAGGAGGGGCTGCAGGCTGACGGAGGAAGGGCTCGAGCTCTGGCGTTCCCTCAGCTCGAGGCTCGTCAGGCTGGGCGAGGTGGAGAGGGCGCCGGTGGGGGCGAGGGGCTTCGCCTACCTCGTGAGAGAGGGCGCCGGGAGGGTGAGGCTCGGGGTGGAGCAGAGGGATGAAGCCGTGAGGGCTGGGGCCGATGGGGCCATAACCCTGGTCGTGAGGGAGGGGAAGCTCGTCATGCCTGGGATAAGCGATGACGTGGATAGCGATTATCCTGAGTTCTCGGAGGAGCTCAGGGCCCTGGCCAGGCCGGCGGAAGGCGATGCGATAGTAATAGCCTTCGCGGGCGATGCCAGGCTGGCCGAGTACGGGGCCCTCGCGGCCGCCCTATCCCTCCTTTAAGGCCCTTAGGGCCTTCTCCCCGAGCTCGAGGGCCCTGAGGTTCACCTCGAGGTACCTGGCCGGCAGGAGCTCCTCCATGGCCTCGATCAGCTTCTCCCTGCTGGCCGGGAAGACGCCCGTGGCCAGGAGGGCCCCGGCCATGACCATGTTCTGGGCCAGGGGGCTCCCCGCCTCCTCGGCCAGGCCCAGGGCATCTATGAAGTAAGCCTCCCCGGCCCTCGACCTTATGGCCTCCTTGACGGTCTCGAGGTCCGGGTAGCTGGCCAGGCCAAGCGATACGAGGACGGGCCTTATGGTCCTCTCGCTGACGAGGGCGAGGGTCTTAGGCCCTAAGAACCTCATGGCCCTCACGGCCTCGGCTGGCTCGAGGGCCACCAGGACATCGGCCGTCCCGTCCATGACGGTGGGCGCGTAGACGGTGCCTTTCCTGGCCCTGAGGTGGCAGACCACGGGCCCTCCCCTCTGGGCCATGCCGTGGATCTCGCTGACCCTGACGTCCAGGCCCTCCTTCATGGCGGCTGTCCCGAGGACCTCGGCCAGGAGAAGGACCCCCTGCCCCCCGACCCCGCATATTATCACGTCAACCACGGCCCTTCACCTCCCTTATGGCCCCGTAGGGGCAGACCTGGGCGCAGACCCCGCAGCCCGTGCAGAGCTCCTGGTCTATGCTCACCTTGCCATCGGGTCCCACGAGGAAGGCAGGGCAGCCGAAGGCCTTGACGCATACCCCGCAGCCCGTGCAGGCCTCCCGGTCCACCTGGTACCTCGGCAGCTCGAGCCCCTTCCTGCGCGCCTCCCTCACGGCCATGAGCCGGCAGGACTGCCTGAAGACCACGACGGACGGCCCCTCGACGCCCAGGGCCTCCTTGAAGACCTTTATGGCCTCCTTGATGTTGAAGGGGTCGACCACGTAGACGTGTTCCACGCCGCAGCCCCTCGCTACCTCCTCTATGAGGACCCTAACGCCCTCCTCGCCCGTCCCCATGATGCCCGTCCCCGGGTGGGGCTGGCCTCCCGTCATGGCGGTCGTGAGGTTGTCCAAGACGGCCACGGTTATCGGGTGCCTGTTGTAGACCGCATCTATGAGAGCCGGTATGGCGGCGTGGAAGAAGGTCGAATCCCCCAGGATGGCCACCACCCTCCCGCCCAGGGCCTTGCTTATGCCGCAGGCACCGCCCACGCTCGCCCCCATGCATATCAGGAAATCGCCGACCTCGAGGGGCGGGTGGATACCGAGGGCGTAACAGCCTATATCGGTCGTGCACACGGCCTCGCGGCCCAGCACGCGCTTTATGACGTAGATGGAGGCCCTGTGGGGGCAGCCCGGGCATAATATCGGGGGCCTCGGAGGGGCCATCTCGGCCCCCTTCCTGGCCCACTCATCTACTGAGCCGAAGTCCACGGGCGTGGGCCTGCCCGTGAGCCTGCAGAGGGCCTCGAGCACGGCCCTGGTGGATAGCTCCCCGTGCCTCGGTATCAGCTCGGCCGTGAGCTTCCCGTGGACGGGCGTCGTCAGACCGGCCTGGTGGAGGGCGGCCCTGACGTTCAGCTCGAGGTAGGGCTCGAGCTCCTCGACGACGAGCACCTCATCGTGCTCCGATGCGAAATCGGCCACCAGCTTCCTCGGGAACGGGTGGATCATGCCCAGCTTCAGGACGGAGGCCTCGAGGCCCAGCACCTCGAGGGCCTCCATCACGTAGTTGAAGGAGACACCGGATGTTATTATGCCGAGGGGCCCTCCCTCCCTCGCTACGTAGTTCAGGTCCCTCGCCGATTCAGCTATCTGCTCGGCTGCCCTCATCTTCTCCAGCAGGACCTTATGCCTCACCCGGGCGTAGGCGGGGACCATCACGAACCTGGCCACATCCTTCTCGAAGGACCCCTTAAGGGAGGGCTCCTCTCTCGGCCCGAAGACCACGGGCCCCCTCGTGTGGCTGACGCGGGTGACGAGCCTCAGGACGCAGGGCACCTCGAGCCTCTCGGAGAACTCGATGGCCTTCAGGAACATGTCCTTGGCCTCCTGGGGGGTTGAGGGCTCGAGGCAGGGGAGGCCGGACAGCATGGCGTAGTAGCGGTTGTCCTGTTCGTTCTGGCTGCTCCAGCAGTTAGGGTCATCGGCCGTTATGACGACCATGCCGGCCCTGACGCCCACGTAGGCCAGGGTCATGAAGGGGTCGGCCGCCACGTTCAGGCCCACGTGTTTCATGCACACGGCCGAGCGCACGTGTGATACGGCTGCCCCTGCCGCTACCTCAACGGCCACCTTCTCGTTCGTCGAGTACTCCATGTAGATGCCTGCCTCGCGCGCTATGGCTGATATGGTATCGGCTATCTCGGAGCTCGGGGTCCCGGGGTAGGTGGTCATGACGCCCACCCCGGCCTCGATTATCCCTCTCGCGACCGCCTCGTTCCCGAGGAGGAGGTAGCGCTCGCCTGGCCTGCCCCTGAGTATGACCTCTGGCTTGGGCACTCCCTCACCCCCGCAGACTGAGCGCCCGGCCTATAATGGTTCACCCCACCTCGCCGCGTAAGCCCTATTCGGGCCCGGGCCCCGGGGCCTGTGGTGAAGGGCTTGGGCAAGATAGCAGACGAGATAAGGCCTTTCTTCGAGCCCAGGTCCATAGCTGTCGTCGGGGCCTCAACCAACCCGGCCAAGCCGGGCTACAACGTCTTCTATAACCTGGCCGAGAACAAGCGTAAGGGCCTGCTGGAGGCCGAGCTCTACCCCGTGAACCCGAGGGCGCGGGAGGTGATGGGCTTCGAGTGCTACCCGAGCCTGAAGGAGGTGCCGGGCCCCGTGGAGCTGGTCGTCGTGGTCGTCCCGGCCAAGCTGGTCCCGAGGGTGATGGAGGAGGCAGGGCTGAAGGAGGCGAGGGCCGCCATAATCATAAGCTCCGGTTTCAGCGAGGTCGGAAACAAGGAGCTCGAGGAAGAAGTGGTCAGGGTGGGGCGGGAATTCGGCATCAGGATATTAGGGCCCAATTGCGTCGGGGTATTCGACCCGTACACGGGCGTCGATACTGTCTTCCTCCCCCTCAGGAAGAGCCTCCCCACGGGGGAGGAGATGGAATCAGCTCCAAAGCCCCCGAGGGGCAGGATATCCATGATAACGCAATCCGGGGCCTTCGGGGTGGCCTCCCTCGACTACATGGCTGGCCACGGCATGGGGATAAGCAGGTTCGTGAGCCTCGGGAACAAATGCGATCTCGATGAAACCGATTTCCTCGAGTTCCTCGGGGAGGACGGGAGGACGGACGTGATACTCCTCTACGTCGAGGATATTAGGGATGGGCGTAGGTTCATGGAGGTGGCGAGGAGGACGACGCCCCACAAACCCGTGGTCGTCCTCAAGGCCGGTTGGTCGAGCGCTGGCTCGAGGGCCGTGATGTCCCACACGGGCGCTATGGCCGGCTCGGACGAGGTATACGAGGCTGCCTTCCGGCAGTGCGGCGTCCTCAGGGCGAGGACCATGGAGGAGTTCTTCAGCATGGGGAAGGCCCTCTCCATGCAGCCCCCGGCCAGGGGGCCGAGGGTAGCCATAATAACCAACGCTGGCGGGCCGGGCGTGATGACGGTGGATGCCTGCGAGGCCAGGGGCCTCGTGGTCCCGGAGCTCCCGGGCGATACAAAGGCCAGGCTCGAGGCCCTGGTCCGCGAGGGGAAGCTCCCGGAATTCGCGTCCATAGGGAACCCGATAGACCTGACGGTCTCCGTCACGGACGAGATGTTCAGGCTGGCCACGGAGGTCATCATAGAGGACCCCAACATCGACGGCGTGATAATCCTTGGCCTCCACCACCCGCCGGGCCTCAGGGGCGATTACGTGGAGGCCATAGCCGAGCTGGCGAGGAGGTCCGACAAGCCCGTGGTGGCATGCGATATAGGAGGGGCCGACATGGCCTTCCACGTGAGGAAGCTCTTCGATGAGAAAGGCATACCCGCCTTCGAGAGCCCAGAGGGAGCGGCAGCTGCCATGTGGGCCCTCTACGCCTACGGCCTCATCAGGGCCAGGGCCACGGGCTCTGGGCCTCAGGACCTCAAATCCTTATGACGCCCCTCTCCTGCGTCCTGACCAGCACCTCGAGGCCGAAGCTCTCCTTGACCTCCCTGGCCAGCTCCACGAGCTCGTCGGCCAGGGGCTGCCTAACCTCGGCGAAGGACGGGTCTATCAGGTCTCCCCCCGGCCAGAACTGCTGTATGACGTAGTAGGCCCTCCGCCTCTTGGCGAGGCCGAGATCGGCGAGCTGCCCCGCTATCTTGAGCAGGTCCTCCTTATCGTGGAGCGTGGGGACGAAGGTGGTCCTGACCTCGAGGAAGGGCGCCCTATCTATGCCCAGCTCGAGCGTCCTCCTCACGGACCTCAGCATGCGCTCGGCGGCCCCCGGCCTTATGCCCGCTACGCGCGCGAACTTCCCCGGCTCGTCCAGGGGCCCCTTGACGTCCATGGCCATGTGGTCCACCAGGCCGGCATCGAGCAGCTCCTCCACCACGAGTTCCCTCGAGCCGTTCGTGTCGAGGCTGGTCCTGAGGCCGAGCTGGTCCTTGCAGGCCTCGAAGAAAGCCCTGAGGCCCTCGGGCTGGAGGGTTGGCTCCCCTCCCGTGGCCTGGGCGAAATCGGCCAGGAGGCTGGCCCCCGAGGCAGCCTCGAGGACCTCAGATAGGCGGACCCTGCGGCACGCGGTCCCGAAAACCACGGATTTGTTCTGGCACCAGGGGCACCTGAAATCGCAGCCGCAGAACCAGATGGTGAACGAGACCTCGCCCACCACGTCCACCAGGGAGGCCTCTGTCCAGCCGGCCACGAAGAGCTCCGGCTCCGCCATCTGCCCGGACCTCACGGCACTTCTACATCGAGGCCGAAGGGGCCCGTGGAGCCGTAATGGACCCTCTGCCTGAACTCGGCCTTCTTGCCCTCGTTCCAGTTGCTGAGGGGCC
>CAYNQQ010000061.1:0-5916 GCA_964399385.1 uncultured Candidatus Bathyarchaeia archaeon
ACGAAGACCTGGTAGCGCTTCTCGCGCTCTGACTCGGGTATGTGCATGGACATGAAGGTATCCGTGTAGATGACGTGGGCATCCTTCACGGCCTCGAGGGGCTCATCTGTTATGACTATGGTCGAACCCGTCCTGGAGGCGTTCTCGAAAGCCCATTTCACGGCCTCCGGGTCGGGCTCGTAGCCCACCGGGCAGGCGATGCTTATGTCCATGCCCACCTTCGTGCAGCCGAGGAGGAGGGAGTTGCAGACGTTCGTGCCGTCCCCCACGTAGGCGAGCTTTATGCCCTTCAGGGCCCCGAAGCGCTCCCAGATGGTCAGCAGGTCGGCTATGACCTGGCAGGGGTGGAAGCGGTTCGAGAGGGCATTTATGACGGGTATACCGGCGTTCTCGGCCATCTCGACGAGTATCCTGTGGTCCCCGACCCTCGCCACTATGCCGTCCACGTAGCGCTCGAGCACCCTGGCCGTGTCGGCGACCGTCTCGCCCCTCGAGAGCTGAAGCTCCTGCCAGGAGAGGAAGAGGGAGTTCCCCCCGAGCTTCCTTATGGCTACTTCGAAGGAGACACGCGTCCTCGTAGATGGCTTCTGGAACAGAAGGGCTATGTTCCTCCCCGAGAGCAGGGAGCCGTATTTGGAGGGGTCCCACTCGCTCTTGACCTGCCTCGCGAGCTCCAATATCTTCATCAGCTCCTCGTCCTTTAGGTCTTGGAGAGTGAGCAGATCGCGTTTCAAGCTCCTGCCTCCGGCCTAAGCCTTCTCGGGGCCTTTATTACCTTTTGGGTCCCCTGCCGGAAGAAGGTCCTTAGGGCCTCTCTTATACGGCTCAGTATGCCCGGCCTCACGGCCACCAGCCTCGGGAGAGGCTCGGAAACAGCGTCGTAGAGCACGAAGGCTATGGCCCCGGAGAGCCTCTCCCTCGCCGCGTCCTCGAGGGCCCTGAGGAAGGCCGCCCTGAAGGAGGCGGGCCTGCCCCCGCATATCACGTCCACGTAGGATGGGGCTACGTCAAACACGGCCAGCCTCTCGGAGGAGAAGGAGCGGATGAGGTCCGGGAGCTTCTCGTAGGCCGGGACCCCTCCCGTGTGGATGTAGCAGGCTATCCTGAGGCCCGGGTGCTCCGAGGGAAGGGACGAGATGACCTCGACGGCCCAGGGGAACCTCGATAGATAGGAGGCCCCGTCCAGCACCAGGACGGCCTCGCCCAGCTCATCGGCCGCATTGGCTATGAGGAGGGGCAGCAGGAGCTCGCTTGGCGTCCCCACCACATTTTGAACAATGACCGCGAGACCCTCCTCGTCCAGCCTCTCCTTAAGGGGGTTCAGGCCACCATCAGATACCATCCTCGAGAGCTTCTCCACGGAGAAGGCGTCCTCCACGTTCTTCTTCCACATATCGAGGAGCTTCTTGTATTCCTCCCTGCGCCTCTCCCTTATGAGCCCTACGAGCTTGGCGGCATATTTCAGGCCCATTATGGCTATGGAGGTCGGGTTGAATATGGCGGATAGGCCGTAGAGGGCATCGGCAGCCACCTGCGTCTTATCGGCCCCCTTTATCCTCGAGACGAGATCCTCCTTGAAGGAGGGGGGCCCCATCTTCTCCACGAGGAAGGAGGATAGGCCCTCCACGTCCGAGAAAGCTATCTCCTTCACCTTCCTCCTCACGGGCGAGGCCTCCTCCACGGCCCTCGCGAGGTAACCGGGGTTCAGGGAGAGCCAGGCCATATCCACCGCGGCCCTCGGCAGCCCCGCGAGATGGCCTTCCCCCTCCGGACCGAAGTAGAAGATGCGCTCCCCCACCAAGGAGCTCAGCATTTTGAGCCCCTCCTCGCCCGAGAGGGCGAGTTCGTGCGTCCTGCCCGCGTTCAGGAGCAGGAGGGTCCTCTTCCCCTCCTCGGCGCACCTCAGGGCCAGGGAGGCCAGGAACAGCTCGGGGGTTATCGTGAGGCCCCTGGTGCTAAGGATGGGCGTGTCCTCGAAGGCTATTATGCCCAGCTTGGACCACCGCAGGTCTCCTACCACGAGCTCCGAGGCCCTGGAGCAGAGCCTGACCTCGGGCGCGTGGGCTCTCACCTGCTTACCCCATAAGGGCTCGGGGCCGCTTCTTATAGGCTTAGACCTCCCTCAGCCTCCTCCTCACGGCCGGGTTCTCGGATGCCAGGTCGGCGAGGACGGCCTCGAAGGACTCGCCGGGGGCCAGCTCCCTCTTGAGGAAGACGCCCGTCCTGCCCACCTCATCACGCCTGAGGAGGGCCCTGACGCGGTCCCTGACGGTCTCGACCGAGATGCCCAGCAGGCTCGCTACCTCGCCCTCCCGCCCGAGGATGGAGGATTCCACGTGCCCGAACTCGGTGGGCTCTATCAGCATGAGCCTCTTATCCACCCCCGGGACCCTCAGGCCCTTCCTCAAGCCCTCAACATCGAGTTCTCCCCCGAACCTGTAGAACTCCCTCTCGATAGGCCTCATCCTGGCGAGCGGGAAGGAGACGCTGGTCCTCTCATCGAGCTCTATATAGCCCTTCGGGACGTAATAGGGTGTTGCCTGCACTAAGACGCGCCTGAGGGGCTTAAGGCCCGAGAGCTCGAGGGCAGATTCTATTATGGCCGATGGGGGAGGGCGGGGCACGAAGATATCTATATCGCTCGCCGGCCTCACATCGCCCCTGGCCAGGCTGCCGTGGACCACGCACCTTATCCCCCTGGCCTCGAGGACCTCCATGACCTCGAGGGCCCTGGCCCTGAGGGACCTGAGCAGCGCCCACCTTCCCTCGTCATATACGACCTCGCGGGCCTCCGGCCTCCTGACCGGCTTCAAGCCAGGGGATATAGGCCGGCCCGCCACTTAGGTTTGAAGGGCCTTGCTGTGCACGAGGTGCGGTCGTAGGGAAGCCGCCATAAGGCTCCATTATAGCGGGGAAGCCCTGTGCCCGTCCTGCTTCGTGAGGAGGTTCGAGCAGAGGGTCAGGAAGGCCATCGGGCGCTATGGCATGTTGGGCCCGAGGGACCGGATAGCCGTGGCCCTCTCGGGGGGCAAGGACAGCCTCACGCTCCTGCACGTCCTAGCTAAGGTGGAGCGGGATTTCCCGTCATCTGAACTCGTGGCCATAACCGTCGATGAGGGCATAGGGGCCCATAGGTCGGAGGGCATAGAGCGGGCGCGTAGGCTCTGCGAGAAACTCGGGATCGAGCACCTGGTCGTGAGCTTCAAGGACTTCTACGGTTTCACGCTCCCCGAGCTCCTCGAGGCCGCGAGGTCTAAGCCGGGGGCCCTCGACCCATGTGCTTACTGCGGGGTCCTGAGGCGCAGGGCCATCAACGATGTGGCCCTCGAGCTCAGGGCTGATGTGATAGCGGTCGCCCACAACCTCGACGACATGGTCCAGGCCTGGCTGATGAACCTGCTGAAGAACAACCTGCCGAGGCTCGTCAGGTTCAAGCCCCTGACGAGGGCCGAGCACCCGAGGCTGGTATCGAGGATCAGGCCCCTCTGCCTTATACCGGAGAGGGAGACGGCCTTCTACGCCTACCTCCACGGTTTCTCGGGCCCGAAGACCCCCTGCCCCTACGCCAGGAGGGCCCTGAGGAACGAGATAAGGATCTTCCTCAACAGGCTCGAGTTCAGGCATCCTGGGACGAAGTTCTCCCTCTTCAGGACGTTCGAGAGGCTCCTGCCCGTTCTCGAGGCCTCCCTCCCGCCGGGGAGGCTGGGGACCTGTGAGAGATGTGGCTCCCCCTCCTCGGGACGCCTCTGCAAGGTATGCGAGTTCCTGGAGGACCTCGGGTTCTAAATGAAATCGGAGAGGCTCGCCTGCTTGGAGCCTCTCCCGAAGAGGGCCTCTATCTCCTCCTTGACGAGCTCCACCCTCTGGGCGAGGTAGCTGGGCAGGCCGTAGCGCCTCACGAGCTCCTCGGCCATGGCCAGGTACTTCTCTATGGAGCCCCTGTGGACCGTCAGCACGAGCTTGCCCCCGCAGGCGTCGCAGCGGCCTGAGAGGGGGGCCCTCCTGAACCTCTTGTTGCACCTACTGCACCTGAGGGCCTGGGTGGCGAAGGCCCTTAGGTTGCCCACGATATCCCTTATGAAGTGCGTGGAGAGCACCTTGGCGGCCACCTCCCTCGCATCGACGGCCTCCACGAGCTCCGCCAGGCCCATCTGGCCGGATAGCTTCTCCCTTATCGTCTTCAGCTTCTTGTAGGCCGTCTCGAGGACGCCGGAGCTTATATGGCCCGTCGGGATGGTGAACCCGAGCCCCTCGCAGGAGCCGTTCTCGGAGAGCAGGTCCCTCAGCACCTTGATGGTGCCCTCGAGCTCCCTGGCCGGGACCTTCTCCCAGGTCTTCTCGTAGAACTCGAGCGGGTAAACCCAGGCCACATCCACCTCCTGGGCCTGCCTCTGGACCTGCTGGGCCTTCACCACGGGCATTATGAATATCGGGGCATCCATCATCCCGCCAGGCCTCGAGGACAGGTAGGCTCTCGAGAAGTTGAGGAGGACATCGAGGGCGAGGGATATGCTATCCTCATCGCCATCGCAATCCCTCCTCTTGGCCGAGTGCCAGACTGGGTGGGCGAAGCACACCTTGGCGTCCGTGAAACCTATGATACGGCCCACGACGCCCACAGAAGTATGGGGGGCCAGGCCTATGACGAGGTGCCCGATGAGGTCCTCGGGCCTCTCGGCCTTGTAGTAGGGCTCGAGGCCGTAGAAGCGCGTCAGGAGGTCATCTATGAACCTCGCGACCCTGAGGAGGAAGGCCCCCGCCTCCCTGGGAAGGATGATGTCCTGGGGCTTGAGTTCGCACACCTGGTCGGGCTCCTCGAGAGGCCTCCCCTCCACATCGTGGGTGTAGCCGAGGGACCTCAGGACCTCGACTGGCGTCCCTATCTCGGAGGGCTTGAAGTGGGTGAGGGGGGCGTTCGTGGCATCGAACCTTATGGTCCCGTCCCTGAAGACCGTGAGCCCGTGGACCGCCCTTAGGATGCCCTTCTCCAGGGGCTCCGCTATCTTCTCGTCGTTGAACAGGCCTTTAACGCCCTTGATCAGGTCGGGAAGGCTGCTTAGACCCAGGGAATCGCGGGCCTCCCTCAGCATCTCCTTCAGGTTCAGAGCCCTCCTCCTGAAGGGCACGGCTCTCACACGGCAGGCGGGGCAGGTCATTCCTTCCCTGAGCTTCCTTCCGCACCTCGGGCAGGACCAGATGGGCATCGTCTTCGTCCCGCAGTTGGGGCAGATGGGCCTGAAGGTCTCGAGCGAGCAACTCGGGCATATCCTATTGGCTATCTCTACCTCTATGACCTCTTTCTCCGAGGCTTCCACCAGGTCCCTCCTCTGGCCCCCGTAGAGCCCGACGGGGAAGAGCACGTGGACGGGGGGCTTCATCTCGCGGGCCTTGGCCTTCTCAGGCCTCCCCATGCGGGCCCCGAGGAAGACAGGTGCCTTGTTCCTAATCCTGAGGCCAGAGAGGGCGTTGACCAGCGCGAGACCATCCGGGGCCGAGGCCAGGACCAGCTGGGCGGGCTGAGAGGTCCCGTTCTGGAGGCCGAGGCTGGCCGTGAGGGCTAAAGCGTCATCGCCCTCCACCACTATGTAATCGCCCTCCAACCTGTGCGGGACGCAGAGCTTCTCCAGCAGGCTCTTGACAGCCCCCCGGTGGCGCCCCCTCAGGGAGCCCGGGGACCGCTGGGCCCGGGAGGCCCACTCCCTCAGGGCCAGGACCTCCTCGGGCCTTAGGAGGTGCCAGAAGTAGGTCCACCTCGGGTGGAGGGGGATGCCCAGGCCCTTCGATATCCTGATGGCCGTCTCGGCGCTTGGAACGGCCCGGGCGGGCTTCTCCATGAGGGTCCGGAGCTCGCCGGCCTCCAGGCCCAGGGCCTCCGAGGCCCTGGCCACATCGCCCCCGAAGCGCTTTTTCACGGCC